>NZ_JAVUPQ010000026.1:0-50408 GCF_032029835.1 Escherichia sp. AM3
GGCCTACAGGTCGGCAATAGTTGTAGGCCTGATAAGACGCGACAGCGTCGCATCAGGCATTGATTGCCGGATGCGGCGCGAGCGCCTTATCCGGCCTACGGGTCGTGCATCCGACAACACCGAATTTACAGGAACACAGAACATGCAAAACATTACTCAGTCCTGGTTTGTCCAGGGAATGATCAAAACCACCACCGACGCCTGGCTGAAAGGCTGGGATGAGCGCAACGGCGGCAACCTGACGCTACGCCTGGATGACGCCGATATCGCACCATATCACGACAATTTCCACCAACAACCGCGCTATATCCCGCTCAGCCAGCCCATGCCTTTACTGGCAAATACACCGTTTATTGTCACCGGCTCGGGCAAATTCTTCCGTAACGTCCAGCTTGATCCTGCGGCTAACTTAGGCATCGTAAAAGTCGACAGCGACGGCGCGGGCTACCACATTCTTTGGGGGTTAACCAACGAAGCCGTCCCCACTTCCGAACTTCCGGCTCACTTCCTTTCCCACTGCGAGCGCATTAAAGCCACCAACGGCAAAGATCGGGTGATCATGCACTGCCACGCCACCAACCTGATCGCCCTCACCTATGTACTTGAAAACGACACCGCGGTCTTCACTCGCCAACTGTGGGAAGGCAGCACCGAGTGTCTGGTGGTATTCCCGGATGGCGTTGGCATTTTGCCGTGGATGGTGCCCGGCACGGACGAAATCGGCCAGGAGACCGCACAAGAGATGCAAAAACATTCGCTGGTGTTGTGGCCCTTCCACGGCGTCTTCGGCAGCGGACCGACGCTGGATGAAACCTTCGGTTTAATCGACACCGCAGAAAAATCAGCACAAGTATTAGTGAAGGTTTATTCGATGGGCGGCATGAAACAGACCATCAGCCGTGAAGAGTTGATAGCGCTCGGCAAGCGTTTCGGCGTTACGCCACTCGCCAGTGCGCTGGCGCTGTAAGGAGCAAACATGATCCGCAAAGCCTTTGTCATGCAGGTAAACCCCGACGCCCACGAAGAGTATCAGCGTCGGCATAATCCCATCTGGCCAGAACTGGAAGCAGTGCTGAAATCTCACGGTGCGCATAACTACGCCATCTATCTCGACAAAGCGCGTAATCTGCTGTTTGCCATGGTAGAGATTGAATCTGAAGAACGCTGGAATGCGGTTGCCAGCACTGATGTTTGCCAACGTTGGTGGAAATATATGACCGATGTTATGCCCGCTAACCCGGATAACAGCCCGGTGAGTAGCGAGCTGCAAGAAGTGTTTTACCTGCCGTAATTGCCCAATGTGCCAGAGATGCCTCCGGCACAATATTTTAAATTTCGATTTGAAAAATTAAACATATTACATCTCCCGGTAAGTTATATTTCCCTGATACATTGTGAGTAAATCACAAAAATAATGAATAACCCATTAATGATTCATGTGGTTTATTTAAATAACCATTATGTGCATTACTCCGCAAATCTGACCTTTCACTCTGTCTCAAATTGTCATTGTTTACCGACATATCGCCTCTCATCACTTAATCGCTCCACCATTACAATTGATTAAAATATATTTTATGGAGTCCGATTAATGGCAGCTCTTACTGCAAGCTGTATTGACCTGAATATTCAGGGCAATGGCGCTTATTCCGTTCTGAAGCAGTTGGCGACAATAGCGTTACAAAACGGTTTTATCACCGACTCACACCAGTTCCTGCAAACCCTGCTGCTGCGCGAAAAAATGCACTCTACTGGATTTGGTTCCGGTGTCGCCGTGCCGCACGGTAAAAGCGCCTGCGTTAAACAACCGTTCGTATTATTCGCCCGCAAAGCGCAGGCTATTGACTGGAAAGCCAGCGATGGCGAAGACGTGAATTGCTGGATCTGCCTCGGCGTGCCGCAAAGCGGCGAAGAGGATCAGGTCAAAATCATCGGCACACTGTGTCGCAAAATTATTCACAAGGAATTTATTCATCAACTGCAACAGGGCGATACCGACCAGGTGCTTGCCTTGTTAAATCAAACCCTCAGCTCATAAGGAAGTGGCGATGGAGTCATCCTTACGTATTGTCGCGATCACCAACTGCCCCGCCGGGATCGCTCACACCTACATGGTGGCGGAAGCCCTGGAACAGAAAGCCCGTTCTCTCGGTCATACCATAAAAGTGGAAACTCAAGGGTCCAGTGGCGTTGAAAACCGCTTATCCAGCGAAGAGATTGCCGCTGCCGATTACGTCATTCTCGCTACCGGGCGTGGCCTGAGCGGTGATGATCGCGCGCGGTTTGCCGGGAAGAAAGTTTATGAGATTGCCATCTCCCAGGCGTTGAAAAATATCGACCAGATTTTTAGCGAATTACCGACAAACTCGCAGCTTTTTGCCGCAGATAGCGGCGTGAAGCTTGGCAAACAGGAAGTGCAAAGCGGTAGCGTGATGAGCCACCTGATGGCGGGCGTCTCTGCGGCGCTGCCGTTTGTCATCGGCGGTGGTATCCTGGTGGCGCTTGCCAACATGCTGGTGCAGTTCGGTTTGCCGTATACCGATATGTCGAAAGGCGCGCCGTCGTTTACCTGGGTAGTTGAATCCATCGGTTACCTTGGCTTCACCTTTATGATCCCCATCATGGGCGCTTATATTGCCTCGTCGATTGCCGATAAACCGGCTTTCGCTCCGGCGTTTCTGGTTTGCTATCTGGCGAACGACAAAGCGCTGCTCGGCACCCAGTCGGGTGCGGGATTCCTCGGCGCGGTGGTGCTGGGGCTGGCGATTGGCTATTTCGTCTTCTGGTTCCGCAAAGTGCGCCTTGGCAAAGCATTACAACCGCTGCTCGGTTCAATGCTGATCCCGTTCGTTACTCTGCTGGTTTTCGGCGTGCTCACTTACTACGTTATCGGGCCGGTGATGTCCGACCTCATGGGCGGGCTGCTCCACTTCCTGAATACCATTCCTCCATCAATGAAGTTTGCGGCAGCGTTTCTGGTCGGTGCGATGCTGGCGTTCGATATGGGCGGCCCCATCAATAAAACCGCCTGGTTCTTCTGCTTCTCACTGCTGGAAAAACACATTTATGACTGGTACGCCATCGTCGGCGTTGTCGCGCTGATGCCGCCCGTCGCGGCGGGTCTTGCGACGTTCATTGCGCCCAAACTGTTTACCCGACAGGAAAAAGAGGCTGCCAGTAGTGCCATTGTGGTCGGTGCCACAGTCGCAACCGAACCGGCTATTCCTTACGCTCTGGCAGCTCCGTTGCCGATGATTACCGCCAATACGCTGGCGGGCGGCATTACCGGCGTGCTGGTGATCGCTTTCGGAATCAAACGTCTGGCACCTGGTTTGGGTATCTTTGACCCGCTGATCGGCCTGATGTCGCCGGTGGGTTCGTTTTATCTGGTGCTGGCGATTGGCCTCGCGCTGAACATTTCATTCATTATCGTCCTGAAAGGATTGTGGTTACGCCGCAAAGCGAAAGCCGCGCAACAGGAGCTTGTCCATGAACATTGAGTTACTGCAACAGTTGTGCGAAGCCAGCGCCGTCAGCGGCGATGAACAGGAAGTTCGCGACATTCTGATAAACACGCTGGAACCTTGCGTGAATGAAATCACCTTCGATGGTCTGGGCAGCTTTGTTGCCCGTAAGGGGAATAAAGGTCCAAAAGTTGCCGTTGTCGGACATATGGATGAAGTCGGCTTTATGGTCACCCACATCGACGAGAGCGGTTTTCTGCGTTTTACCACCATTGGCGGCTGGTGGAATCAGTCGATGCTCAACCACCGGGTAACCATACGCACACACAAAGGAGTGAAAATCCCTGGTGTGATTGGTTCCGTCGCGCCTCATGCGTTAACGGAAAAGCAAAAGCAACAACCGCTGTCATTTGATGAGATGTTCATTGATATTGGCGCGAACAGTCGCGAAGAGGTGGAAAAGCGCGGCGTGGAAATTGGTAATTTTATTAGCCCGGAAGCCAATTTTGCCTGCTGGGGCGAAGATAAAGTGGTCGGCAAGGCGTTGGATAACCGCATCGGCTGCGCAATGATGGCTGAACTATTGCAGACGGTGAATAATCCCGAAATTACGCTGTATGGCGTTGGCAGTGTGGAAGAAGAAGTTGGGCTACGCGGGGCGCAAACCTCGGCGGAACACATTAAACCGGACGTCGTGATCGTGTTGGATACCGCCGTAGCGGGCGATGTTCCGGGCATTGATAACATTAAATACCCGCTGAAACTGGGCCAGGGGCCGGGGCTGATGCTGTTTGACAAGCGCTACTTCCCCAACCAGAAACTGGTAGCAGCGTTAAAAAGCTGTGCCGCACATAACGATTTACCGCTGCAATTTTCCACCATGAAAACCGGTGCGACGGATGGCGGGCGCTACAACGTGATGGGCGGCGGGCGTCCGGTTGTCGCGCTGTGTCTGCCAACTCGTTATCTGCACGCCAACAGCGGTATGATTTCAAAAGCCGATTACGAAGCTCTGCTCACGCTGATACGGGGTTTTCTGACGACCTTAACTGCGGAGAAAGTCAACGCGTTTAGCCAGTTCCGTCAGGTGGATTAATGCTAAACGAACGCCAGTTAAAGATTGTCGATCTGCTGGAGCAACAGCCGCGCACGCCTGGCGAGCTGGCGCAACAGACTGGCGTTTCAGGCAGGACCATCCTGCGTGATATTGACTATCTCAACTTCACCCTTAACGGCAAAGCCCGCATTTTCGCCAGTGGCAGTGCGGGCTATCAGCTGGAAATCTTCGAGCGCCGCAGCTTTTTTCAGTTGCTGCAAAAGCACGATAACGACGATCGGCTGCTGGCGCTGTTATTACTGAATACTTTCACTCCCCGTGCGCAACTCGCCTCGGCGCTTAATTTGCCAGAAACGTGGGTAGCAGAGCGTCTGCCCCGGTTAAAACAGCGTTATGAACGCACTTGTTGCCTGGCCAGCCGCCCTGGTTTGGGCCATTTCATTGATGAGACAGAAGAGAAACGCGTTATCTTGCTGGCGAACTTGCTGCGCAAAGATCCGTTTTTAATTCCGCTGGCGGGCATAACACGAGACAACCTTCAGCATTTATCCACGGCCTGCGACAACCAACACCGCTGGCCGCTCATGCAGGGTGATTATCTCTCCAGCCTGATTCTGGCGATTTACGCCCTGCGTAATCAACTGACCGATGAGTGGCCGCAATATCCCGGTGACGAGATAAAACAAATCGTTGAACAAAGCGGCATGTTTCTTGGTGATAACGCTGTAAGAACCCTGACAGGTTTGATAGAGAAACAGCATCAGCAAGCGCAGATAATTTCTGCCGATAATGTGCAGCGGTTGCTGCAAAGGGTGCCGGGCATCGCGTCATTGAATATTATTGATACGCGGCTGGTTGAGAACATTACCGGGCATTTATTACGTTGCCTTGCCGCACCAGTGTGGATTGCTGAGCACCGCCAAAGCAGCATGAATAACCTGAAAGCAGCCTGGCCTGCGGCCTTTGATATGAGTCTGCACTTTATTACGCTACTGCGTGAACAGCTCGATATTCCCCTTTTCGACAGCGATCTGCTCGGTTTGTATTTTGCCTGTGCGCTGGAGCGGCATCAAAACGAACGCCAGCCGATCATTTTGCTCTCGGACCAGAACGCGATTGCCACCATTAATCAGCTCGCCATTGAGCGCGATGTTTTAAATTGTCGGGTGATTATTGCCCGTAGCTTAAGCGAGCTTGTTGCCATTCGCGAAGAGATTGAGCCGTTATTGATCATTAACAACAGCCATTATTTACTGGATGACGCGGTAAATAATTACATCACCGTAAAAAATATCATTACGGCTGCCGGTATCGAACAAATAAAACATTTTCTGGCGACGGCATTTATTCGCCAGCAACCGGAGCGTTTTTTCTCTGCCCTCGGAAGTTTTCATTATTCGAATGTACGCGGTGAAAGCTGGCAACATATTACCCGGCAAATTTGTGCGCAATTAGTCGCACAACACCATATTACCGCCGATGAAGCACAACGCATCATCGCCCGCGAAGGCGAAGGTGAAAACCTGATTGTTAATCGCCTCGCCATCCCACATTGCTGGAGCGAACAGGAGCGACGTTTTCGTGGATTTTTTATTACCCTCGCCCAACCAGTTGAGGTGAATAACGAAGTCATTAACCATGTCTTGATCGCCTGCGCCGCCGCCGATGCGCGTCATGAGCTAAAAATATTTAGCTATCTGGCAAGCATATTGTGTCAGCATCCGGCGGAGATTATTGCCGGATTAACAGGATATGAGGCATTTATGGAGTTACTTCACAAGGGGTGAACTGTGTCGGATGCGCCGCATCCGACACTGCATTTATCATCAAAAACGTTTAACGCAGGCTATTATAGTCATCAACCATTTCGTTGTACTCGCGTAATGCTCTCGGGAAAGAGTCTTCGACCATCCAGCTTGAGTTTGCGTCCTGAAGTTGCTCTTTATCCCAGTCAGAGTACGGGACTTTATCTCTGATGCGGCGAACGTATTTTTTAGCCTCGAGTTGATACTGGCCTGCCGAATTAATAAACGAGAAATTCATGCCGCCTTTATCCGCTTCTTTGGCCTGCGCCACTAGCGTTTCCAGTTCAGACACTTTCTTCATTGCCGCTTCTGCATCAAACTTATCTTGCGATATCAGGTTATTAATTTGTTTCGCTGAAATCATGACTGCCAGAGAGTAGTAGTGGAATGTTTTCCCTTCTCTTTCTTCAATATTTTTCAGTTCCGCAAGCTGACGCTTATCATTAATTTCCTGAATCGCCGCATGATAAGATTCGGCTACAGGTTCAAAGGCTTCCAGATTTTTTAAGAATGTCTGGTGCAGCGTTTTCCCTTTCGCAAACGCATCGTCTTTATAATTTTCCTGGGTGTAATATTTATCCATTTCGTTAATGGTATTACCCAACGCCACGGCAGCATCGATATAACTCACCGCCACGCCATCAATTGGTTGCAGCGCAGGCGTTAACGCCACAGCACTTTTTACGCCTTTTTCACACTCAGCGAGGTTGGATTCACTAATGCCGTAGATGCCATAAACAGTACGCTCTTCACCGGTAGGCCCCTGTTTAAAATCTTTCAGCCAGTCAGCATAACGCGCCAGACTGCGCTGTACCGGGATCTGTAACTTGTTGTAGCACTTGATATAGACATCCATTTTTTCGTCGAAAACCGCTTGTTCATCGACCACCGGTTGCGCAGGTGTTTCAGGTTTAGCTTCTGCTTTTGCAACGGGAGCTTCAGTAGGTTTCGCTTCAGGAGCTGGTGCGGCAGGTTGACTATTGGCAGGCGGGAGCGTTTCTGTTTCGGCTTTTTTATCATCACAACCCGTCAGACCGAGGGACATGATGGCGACTATAATAGCGGAAGATAATAAATTCCTTTTCATTTAATTGCCTTATAAATATATAGATAAGAGAGTGAACATAATAAATGAAAAAAGAAAACGCCACTACACGCATTTTGTTTATAAATAAAATAATAAAATTCACGAAATGAATAAGTCCTGCAATTTAATATATTTCGCAGGACTTATTTTAATTAATTGCTCAAACGCTGCGGATGGGTATAAACCGTTGCCCGACCCGGTTTACAAAAACCTACCAGTGTCAGATTACAGCGCTCAGCCACTTCTACAGCAAGCGTGGTCGCGGCAGACACCGCAAACAAAATCTCTACGCCGCACATCGCCGACTTTTGCACCATTTCATAACTGGCACGACTGGAAACCAGTACCGCACCTTGCTGCCAGCTTTCCCCTTCTTGTGACCGGCGGCCTAACAGTTTGTCCAGCGCCACATGGCGACCCACGTCTTCATGCCCGCCGACCAGTTCGCCAGATGGCAACATCCAGGCAGCGGCGTGAGTACAACCAGTCAGTTGCCCCACTGGCTGAAAATCGTTGAGATGACGTAATGCATCATCCAGTTTGTTGAGATCAAACGTCTGGGTGAACGGTAGCGGCTGCACCGGTTTTCCGATGTCATTAAGTTGCTCCACGCCGCATACGCCACAGCCCGTACGTCCCGCCAGCGCCCGGCGGCGCTCCTTCAACCCCATAAAGCGGCGGCTGGAAAGCTCAATTTGTACTTCAAGACCATTACAGGAAGGAACGACATCCATGCCGAAGATATCGCGCGGACTTTCGATAATCCCCTCGGAAAGCGAAAAACCGAGCGCAAAGTACTCAAGGTCTTTGGGCGACGCCATCATCACCACATGCGAAATGCCGTTGTAGACCAGCGCAACGGGAACTTCTTCCGCGACCTCATCTAACCGTGGGTGTTGTAAATCATCACGCCGCCATAACTCAATTTGACGAACACCTGTGATATTTGTCACATTTTCGATTTCTTTTCGCTGTGTTTTTTTCACTTTCTCTTAACCAGATAAGAACACACACACCAACATTATGGTATTCTGTTACAAACCCTTCCTGGATGGAGGGAAATTGAGCCAATTCTGGACCTTTGCGGCCCCTTCCGCAAAGAAAAATAACTCCCACTCCCTGCACACGCAGCAAGCGAATGTAAATGGGACGTGACAATGTCGAAACAAGGAGCAATCCATGCAGGTCAGCAGAAGGCAGTTCTTTAAGATCTGCGCTGGCGGTATGGCAGGCACCACGGCAGCGGCACTGGGTTTTGCACCCAGCGTAGCACTCGCGGAAACCCGGCAGTATAAACTGCTGCGCACCCGCGAAACCCGTAATACCTGCACCTATTGTTCCGTAGGCTGTGGGCTGTTGATGTACAGCCTCGGTGACGGAGCAAAAAACGCCAAAGCATCTATCTTCCATATCGAAGGCGATCCGGATCACCCGGTCAACCGCGGTGCACTTTGTCCGAAAGGCGCTGGCCTGGTGGATTTCATCCACTCCGAAAGCCGTCTGAAGTTTCCGGAATACCGTGCGCCAGGTTCTGATAAATGGCAGCAAATCAGTTGGGAAGAGGCGTTTGATCGCATCGCCAAACTGATGAAAGAAGACCGCGATGCTAACTACATTGCGCAAAACGCCGAAGGCGTGACTGTTAACCGCTGGCTCTCCACCGGGATGCTGTGTGCTTCCGCGTCGAGTAACGAAACCGGCTATTTAACGCAAAAATTCTCCCGCGCGCTGGGTATGCTCGCGGTCGACAACCAGGCGCGTGTCTGACACGGACCAACGGTAGCAAGTCTTGCTCCAACATTTGGTCGCGGTGCGATGACCAACCACTGGGTCGACATCAAGAACGCCAACCTCGTCGTGGTGATGGGCGGTAACGCCGCTGAAGCTCACCCGGTCGGGTTCCGCTGGGCGATGGAAGCCAAAATTCACAACGGCGCGAAGCTGATTGTGATCGATCCTCGCTTTACGCGTACGGCGGCGGTAGCTGACTACTATGCCCCTATTCGTTCCGGTACTGACATTGCTTTCCTGTCAGGCGTATTGCTGTACCTGCTGAACAATGAAAAATTCAACCGCGAATACACCGAAGCCTATACCAACGCCAGCCTGATCGTGCGTGAGGATTACGGCTTTGAAGATGGCCTGTTCACCGGCTACGACGCGGAAAAACGCAAGTACGATAAATCCTCCTGGACTTATGAACTGGACGAAAACGGCTTCGCCAAACGCGATACCACGCTGCAACATCCGCGCTGCGTGTGGAACTTGCTGAAACAGCACGTTTCCCGCTACACGCCAGATGTGGTTGAAAACATCTGTGGTACGCCAAAAGACGCGTTCCTGAAAGTCTGCGAATACATCGCAGAAACCAGTGCTCACGATAAAACTGCCTCGTTCCTGTATGCCCTCGGCTGGACGCAACACTCCGTTGGTGCGCAAAACATTCGTACGATGGCGATGATCCAGCTGCTGCTCGGCAATATGGGGATGGCAGGCGGCGGCGTTAACGCCCTGCGCGGTCACTCCAATATTCAGGGGCTGACGGACCTGGGGCTGCTGTCGCAGAGCCTGCCAGGTTACATGACGCTGCCAAGCGAGAAGCAGACCGATCTGCAAACCTACCTTACCGCCAACACGCCAAAACCGCTGCTGGAAGGCCAGGTAAACTACTGGGGCAACTACCCGAAATTCTTCGTCTCTATGATGAAGGCCTTCTTTGGTGATAAAGCGACGGCGGAAAATAGCTGGGGCTTTGACTGGTTGCCGAAGTGGGATAAAGGCTACGACGTCCTGCAATACTTCGAGATGATGAAAGAGGGCAAGGTCAATGGCTATATCTGCCAGGGCTTTAACCCTGTTGCCTCATTCCCGAACAAAAACAAAGTGATCGGTTGTCTGTCGAAACTGAAGTTCCTCGTCACCATCGACCCACTGAACACTGAAACCTCTAACTTCTGGCAGAACCACGGTGAGCTGAACGAAGTTGACTCGTCGAAGATCCAGACCGAAGTGTTCCGTCTGCCATCGACCTGCTTCGCGGAAGAGAACGGTTCTATCGTTAACTCAGGTCGCTGGTTACAGTGGCACTGGAAAGGTGCGGACGCCCCGGGGATTGCGCTGACTGACGGCGAGATCCTCTCCGGTATCTTCCTGCGCTTGCGCAAGATGTATGCCGAACAGGGTGGCGCGAACCCGGACCAGGTGCTGAACATGACATGGAACTACGCCATTCCGCATGAGCCATCTTCAGAAGAAGTGGCGATGGAGAGCAACGGTAAGGCGCTGGCCGATATTACCGATCCGGCAACCGGTGCGGTTATCGTCAAGAAAGGCCAACAACTTAGTTCGTTCGCCCAATTGCGCGATGACGGTACAACCTCCTGTGGCTGCTGGATTTTCGCCGGTAGCTGGACGCCGGAAGGCAACCAGATGGCACGCCGTGATAACGCCGATCCGTCTGGCCTCGGTAACACGCTGGGCTGGGCATGGGCATGGCCGCTTAACCGCCGCATTCTGTATAACCGCGCCTCCGCAGATCCGCAGGGTAACCCGTGGGATCCGAAGCGTCAGTTGCTGAAATGGGACGGCACTAAGTGGACCGGCTGGGATATTCCGGACTACAGCGCAGCGCCTCCGGGTAGCGGCGTCGGGCCGTTTATCATGCAGCAGGAAGGCATGGGGCGTCTGTTTGCCCTCGATAAGATGGCGGAAGGTCCGTTCCCGGAACACTACGAGCCGTTTGAAACGCCGCTGGGAACTAACCCGCTGCATCCAAACGTTATCTCGAACCCGGCTGCACGTATCTTTAAAGACGACGCCGAAGCATTGGGTAAAGCCGATAAGTTCCCGTATGTCGGAACCACCTATCGTCTGACCGAGCACTTCCACTACTGGACCAAACACGCGCTGTTGAACGCGATTTTGCAGCCAGAGCAGTTTGTGGAAATCGGGGAGTCGCTGGCGAATAAACTTGGCATTGCCCAGGGCGATACCGTGAAAGTCTCCTCCAACCGTGGCTATATCAAAGCCAAAGCGGTGGTGACCAAACGTATTCGCACGCTGAAAGCGAACGGCAAAGATATCGATACCATCGGTATTCCGATTCACTGGGGCTATGAAGGCGTAGCTAAAAAAGGCTTTATTGCCAATACTTTAACGCCATTCGTTGGTGATGCGAACACGCAGACGCCGGAGTTTAAGTCCTTCCTTGTGAATGTGGAAAAGGTGTAACGGAGACGACATATGGCTTATCAATCTCAAGATATCATTCGTCGTTCCGCGACTAACGGTCTGACCCCCGCGCCTCAGGCGCGGGACTTCCAGGAAGAAGTGGCGAAACTCATCGACGTTACCACCTGTATCGGCTGTAAAGCCTGTCAGGTGGCGTGTTCAGAGTGGAACGACATTCGCGATACCGTCGGCAATAACATTGGGGTGTACGACAACCCCAATGATTTAAGCGCCAAATCGTGGACGGTAATGCGCTTCTCGGAAGTGGAGCAGAACGACAAACTGGAATGGCTGATCCGCAAAGACGGCTGTATGCACTGTTCCGATCCAGGCTGCCTGAAAGCGTGCCCGGCGGAAGGTGCAATTATTCAGTATGCCAACGGTATCGTCGACTTCCAGTCCGAGCAGTGCATTGGCTGCGGTTATTGCATTGCGGGCTGTCCGTTCGACATTCCGCGCCTCAACCCGGAAGACAACCGCGTCTACAAATGTACGCTGTGCGTTGACCGCGTGGTGGTTGGGCAAGAACCAGCCTGCGTGAAGACCTGCCCAACGGGCGCGATTCACTTCGGTACGAAAGAGTCGATGAAAACGCTGGCGAGCGAGCGCGTTGCTGAGCTGAAAACCCGCGGTTACGACAATGCGGGTCTGTACGATCCGGCAGGCGTCGGTGGTACACACGTCATGTACGTGCTGCACCATGCTGACAAGCCAAATCTGTATCATGGCTTGCCGGAGAACCCGGAAATCAGCGAAACCGTGAAATTCTGGAAAGGCATCTGGAAACCGCTCGCGGCTGTTGGCTTTGCGGCTACCTTTGCGGCCAGTATCTTCCACTACGTGGGTGTCGGTCCGAACCGTGCGGATGAGGAAGAGAATAATCTGCACGAAGAGAAAGACGAGGAGCGCAAATGAAACGACGTGACACCATCGTGCGCTACACCGCGCCGGAACGTATCAACCACTGGATCACCGCCTTCTGCTTCATCCTGGCGGCGGTGAGCGGGCTGGGCTTTTTGTTCCCGTCCTTCAACTGGTTGATGCAAATCATGGGCACACCGCAGCTGGCGCGAATTCTGCACCCGTTTGTCGGCGTGGTTATGTTTGCCTCGTTCATCATCATGTTTTTCCGTTACTGGCATCACAACCTAATCAATCGGGATGATATCTTTTGGGCGAAGAATATTCGTAAGATCGTCGTCAACGAGGAAGTAGGTGACACCGGGCGTTATAACTTCGGTCAGAAATGCGTTTTCTGGGCGGCGATTATTTTCCTGGTTCTGCTGCTGGTGAGCGGCGTGATTATCTGGCGTCCTTATTTTGCGCCTGCTTTCTCAATCCCGGTGATCCGATTCGCGTTAATGCTGCATTCATTTGCCGCAGTGGCGTTAATTGTGGTTATCATGGTGCATATCTACGCCGCCCTTTGGGTGAAAGGCACGATTACCGCCATGGTGGAAGGATGGGTTACCAGCGCCTGGGCGAAGAAACATCACCCGCGCTGGTACCGTGAGGTCCGCAAGACAACGGAAAAGAAAGCTGAATGAGTATTCGCATAATCCCGCAAGATGAGCTGGGTTCAAGCGAGAAACGTACGGCGGATATGATTCCGCCGTTATTGTTCCCTCGGCTCAAGAATTTATACAACCGCCGCGCCGAGCGTCTGCGCGAGCTGGCAGAAAATAATCCTCTGGGTGATTACCTGCGCTTTGCTGCGCTTATCGCCCACGCCCAGGAAGTGGTGCTGTACGACCATCCGCTGGAGATGGATCTGACTGCGCGCATTAAAGAAGCCAGCGCACAAGGCAAGCCCCCGCTGGATATTCACGTTCTGCCGCGTGATAAGCACTGGCAAAAGCTGCTGATGGCGCTGATTGCTGAGCTGAAACCTGAAATGAGCGGCCCGGCGCTGGCAGTGATTGAGAATCTGGAGAAGGCATCGACTCAGGAGCTGGAAGATATGGCCAGCGCGCTGTTTGCCTCTGATTTCTCGTCCGTCAGCAGCGATAAAGCGCCGTTTATCTGGGCTGCACTGTCGCTCTACTGGGCGCAGATGGCCAATCTGATCCCCGGCAAAGCCCGCGCTGAATACGGCGAGCAACGTCAATATTGCCCGGTTTGTGGTTCTATGCCGGTGTCCAGCATGGTGCAAATTGGCACCACTCAGGGGCTACGTTACCTGCACTGCAACCTGTGTGAAACTGAATGGCACGTAGTGCGCGTAAAATGCAGCAACTGCGAGCAGAGCGGCAAACTGCATTACTGGTCGCTGGATGACGAACAGGCCGCGATTAAAGCCGAAAGCTGCGATGACTGCGGCACTTACCTGAAAATTCTCTATCAGGAAAAAGATCCAAAAATCGAAGCCGTAGCAGATGACCTCGCCTCTCTGGTACTGGACGCACGAATGGAGCAAGAAGGCTATGCCCGCAGTTCCATCAACCCGTTCCTGTTTCCGGGTGAAGGAGAGTAATCTCTGACGTTTTCCGGGTGGCGCAGGTCGCCCGGATTACAGCTCATAGGGTGTGACGACACCATCTCTCGTATTCCGCGTTACCACCTCAAGCTATGCCGCCAGTGCCGGTTTGGCCTCAATTTACCCACCACCACATCAATAAGGTTATGGGCATGAGACTGATGACAAGCGTAAGATTGCCTGATGCGCTGCGCTTATCAGGCCTACCAATAAACTGCAATACATTGAATTTATACGACTTTGTAGGCCGGATAAGGCGTTCACGCCGCATCCGGCATGAACAACGCGCACGTTGTCAGCAATCTGATTGACATCATTTTTTCCCATTACCATTCCTCGCGCAGCTTACGCTGATATTCGACACCATCTTCCTCACACCCTTGCCAGATGCCAGGAACACTGGTTCTTGCTGTTTGCGATTGATTTATCAGGTATTGATCTACCGCTTCCCTTAATAGGTCCGCACGAGGAAGATTACGCTGCACCTCGAGATCATCAAGTTGCTTAATCACCTCATTCGATAAATCGAGTAAAATTCTGCCCATATCTATACCTGCCAGAGAGTTCATAAATATCTCGCCAATATCATTTTTGAATCTATGGAGAGAAAAGTACCCTTGCCGAATCTTTAAAGAAAGCTCATTTACGCATCATTTTTTATTTTTGCGAGGCGTTTTCCAGATATGATGTAACAGTTGCAGTTATTATAAGTTCAAGTAAAACAGCCTTGTATTAATACCAGAATAAGGGCATCTGTTTTTTATATTCAAGAATGAAAAATTTTTGTCATTCCTTATGCTCCTTACACTGATCATCAACACCAACTACCTCCCCCTTTTGCCTGCCTCCCTTTGCTTTACGCACCGGGAATTGCTGACGTTCCAGATATTGCTCTACCGCTTCGCGTAAAATTGCAGATCGTGAAACCTTACGCCAGCCCCGAAGCTTGTTCAGCCGTTTAATTGCCTCTTCTGATAAATGAAGAAAAACCGTATTCATCGCCATTACCAATACCTTACATATATTACTCATTAATGTATGTGCGAAAATTACGCCGGAAAATCATTTAAAAAAAGCGGATTTTTGCATGTTGTTTTGTTTTTGCGAGGCGTTTTCCAGAAATAATAAGAGTGTTGCAGTTGTTTCATTTATTACTCAAAAATGGTTTAGTTATCGCCCAGGATGAATTATGGGTGCTATGAATATATTATATTCAGAGATATTTATTTGCATAATCTGAATGGTGTAGCCGAAAAACGTCAGCATCCTAACAGCACCAGGATTTAAGGTGAAATTAATCTTTCATCACAGACCGGTCAGTACTGCCACCAACCGGTCTTTACTTGCTCATCGTTATAATTTTGTTGGTAACAGTTCGGGAAAGTTGTTTTTCTAAATTAACAACAGAATAACTTTCTTGTTTAATGAGATTAATATTGGCAACCATTATAGCCTCCTTCCCACGGTTTAAGAGCAAACATACAACATAATTATTCATAACATACAGAGCAGTAAATGAATGATACTGACAATGATGCTAGTCCATTATCTTTGCATAATATTTGTTAGCTATAGATTTTAAAAATATTTATGAGAAAAGTATGGCACCAGAGGGGGTTTTGACTATCAAAAATCGCTCAAACATGAACTAAGATGATGAATTAAGCATTATCTGCGATAATTGCCACTCAGTTCTACAAATAATATTTAAATGCTCCTGAACAGTGATGTAGCAAGACACGTATGGAGCCAACGAAGAATAAAAATTTATAGAGTTCTTATTTAATATAACCGAAATAGCCAAGGACTAATATAAATGACCTGAATGAGAGAGGCAGCACCGCCCCTCTCCATCAGCTACTCTTCTTCGTTCCCGCCCTCTTCATACGGGCCAAATGGCTTCGCGGGCAGAACGATATACGTGCCTTCAAACACTGCACCCGGCGTCTCGTCGCCAAAGATTTCGACCTGCATCTGCACCCGTGCTTTTCGTCCGCGCGCCAGACGGTCGAGATCGCCGCTTAAGGCACCGAGGTCGGCTACCGCATGAGGTTTACCGCTAATCGGCTTGCTGTAGCGGATATGCGCATCCGCAAGAATAATCGTTCCGCCGAGGTGGCGTTCACGCAGCATCAGCCAGATAAGTCCCCAACCGGTGAGCGTCGCCAGTGAGAATAAACTCCCGGCAAACAGCGTATGGTGCGGATTCTGATTGCCGGTTTCTGGCATGGTAGTGATAAATTTTTGCCCGGTATATTGCTGAATGCGCACGCCCATTTTTTCACTAAGCGGGATATGTTCGTACCACGCCTGTTGCAGCTGCGCGCACCAGTCGCCGCGATGCAGAATGTCATCCAGAGTGGCGACGGGCTTAATCATCAAAAAATGGCGAATCGGCGTGGTGGTTGGCGTGGTGATTTCTCCCTGATTAACAAACCCCAGCTTGGCGAAAAACTCCACCGCGTCTTCACGGGCGCTACAGGTCACGCGCTTAACGCCTTCCTGACGCGCCACCGACTCCAGGGTCATCGCCATCAGCGTGCCTAACCCTTTGTCCTGCACGTCGGGATGAACGGCCATAAAGCGAATGGACGCTTCATTGTCGGCATTAATATACAGTCGGCCTACCGCCACCAGATTACCCTGCTCGTCGACGACCATCTGGTGATGCGCCATCGCATCCCACGCGTCGCGTTCCGAACCTTTTGGTTGATGCAGGGGCTTACGCAACATTTCCCAGCGAAACTGATAGTAACGCTCTAATTCTTCTTCTGTTTGTGGAACCCGAAGGTGATACATAGCGATACTCTCTCTTGTTTCCCGTGACAACCCTGGAAGCTGGCTCATACCTGCAACCAGAATGTCACGGGGCCATCATTGACCAGCGATACCTGCATATCCGCAGCGAAGCGTCCTGTTTGCGTGTTCATCTCTTGCTGACGGCAGCGTTCGACGAAATAGTCATATAACGCCTCTGCGCGATCCGGTGATGCACCTTTGGAGAAACTTGGGCGCATCCCCCGTTCGGTATCTGCGGCGAGGGTAAACTGGGAAACCACCAGCACACTGCCGCCCGCCTGTTGCACGTTGAGATTCATCTTGCCTTCGGCATCGCTAAAGATGCGGTAGCCGAGCACACGCTCGCACAGACGGTTTGCTTTCTGTTCGTCGTCATCCTTTTCGACACCCAATAACACCAAAAGTCCCGCGCCAATTTCGCCCGTCACTTCTCCCTCCACGGTGACGCTGGCACGGGTTACGCGTTGAATTAATGCAATCATGGTTCGTCGTCTTCTTCTTGTTCAGCAGCTTGTTTTAGTTTGCGGTATTCCCCGAGAGTGACAGTAATTTCCGCGCCAAGCAAGACGATACACCATGTCCAGTAGACCCAGACAAAGAGAATGGGGATCACCGCCAGCACACCGTAAATGAGCTGATATGACGGGAACATGGTGATATAAAGCGCGAAACCTTTCTTTCCTGCTTCGAACAGGAGTGCAGCAACAAACGCGCCGACAATCGCGTCGCGGTTAGGTACGCGGATGGTAGGAACAATGCTGTACAGCAACCAGAAGGAGATCCACGACAACAGCAGCGGAAAAATACGCAGCACGTTGTCGATGACAGTATTGAGATCGCTCGCCCAGCGCAGGGAGAGCAAATAGGAACTGATCGCCAGACTAGCCCCTGCCAGCAGCGGCCCCAGCGTTAAAATCATCCAGTACACGGCAAACGAGTAAATTTTTGGTCGCGCTCGTTTACTGCGCCAGATGGTATTCAACGCGCTATCGATGGAGTACATCAACAATAACGCGGTGACGATCAGCCCGCACGCGCCAACGGCGGTCATCTTGTTGGAATTGGCAACAAATTGTTCGATATACCGCTGAATAACATCGCCAGTAGCAGGCAGAAAGTTGGCAAAAATAAAGTGACGCAACTGAATGCTGACGTCGGAAAACATGGGAAAAGCGGCGAAAAGCGCAAAAACAACGGCAACCAGCGGCACTAATGAGAGCAACGACACATAGGCAAGGTTACCTGCCAGGGTTGTCATGTTGTCCTCATCAATACGTTGCCAGAGTAGTTTTAGCCAGGCCCATAGTGGACGGGTACGGTGCCTGGCTTTGTCCTGAATGGTTTTTAGCATAACACCTTCGCGAAATAGTCCGGGATGGTGGTTTTATCTTTCACCAGAATACTGGTAATGCCTAGCTGATTAGCTCCTTCTATATTATCGGCGTTATCGTCGAAAAAGACCGTATCGCTGGGTGAAAAACCTTCCGCCTGCAAAACATGCTGGTAAATTCGAGCTTCAGGTTTGCGCATCCCCAGATCTTGCGACAGATAGATATGGTCAGCAGCATCACGAATTTCCGGGTATTCTTCCGGCCAGAAGGTGGTATGCAGGCGGTTGGTATTGGAAAGCACCACCACGCGATGCCCCTGCTCACGCAGTTTATGCATGATGGCGATCACTTCCGGGCGCAGCGCAACAAACACCGCCTGCCAGCCGTGAGAGAACTGCTCGTAGCTTAGCGGTAGAGCCATCTCATGACACAGCGCCTCTGCGAACGCTTCGTCGCTAATTTCCCCACGCTCATGCTGATGAAACGCCTCCCCCATATGAAAACTCTTCTTAAGCGATGCCAGCGGAATACGCGTTAAATCGCTCCAGGCTCCCAGCACACGGTTAAAGTCGATATCGACAATCACATTACCTAAATCAAAGATATAGAGCATTTTTGCCTCCTTTCGCGCCACAAGAAATTAACTGTAGCGGGAAAGGATGGGTTTGGCTATGTGGCAATAAGGGTAATCTTGTGATGCTGATTGCGAAAAAGCAGAGTAATTTCACTGGCTTTTTCGCAATAGATGAATGGTTAAGATTCAGGTGTAAATTGCCAACGAGTTTCGATGACCAGCGGCCTATCTGGTGTCACCAATTCCGGCGTTAGATTTATTGCGTTAGGTGCCTGAGTCAGCGGGTTAATACAGGTGGCATCGGGCTGTTTATCAAATACCACCAGACTGTTTGCAGAAGAGATCATGGTCATCGCGAGTTTACCAGGCCACAGTAACTTAACCTTCACCCCGTCATAAAAACCAAAACAGTCATCCCAGGGACCGGCTTGAGGAGAGATACGATTTCCAGTTGGCAGTTCATCACTACCCGCTTCTTCTTGCCAGTCCGCATCAAAAAGCACCTGCAACGATTCTGTATTTTGCGGAGTCAGCTTTTTCGCAAGCCACGGATGCCAGCCTGCGGAGGCCGGGAATGTATCGGCATATGAATGGACTTCCAGTTGCAAAACCAGCGCATCGTTCTCCAGCAAAAAAGTCTGAATCACTTCCCCTTGCCAGGGCCACGGTGAAGCCAGGGGCATACGTAAAGTCAGGGAATCTGCTGTTTTGTCGATGATTTCCCACGTTGAGTAACAAGCCATACCATGCAACGCATGTGGTGGTTTATTGGCGGGTAAAGAATAACATTGCCCACCAGCATTCAGCGTCGCATTCCCCAGTCGCCCTGCCCACGGCACCATTGGGAAACAGCCATACTGAAAAGCTCTGCGCTGCGGCTGCCATTGGCGTAATACTTCAGAACCAAATGCCTTTAACGAGGTTATCCTGGCACCATCATGCGGATAAATCTGCAGGTGAATATTGCCTTTTTCCAGCGTCACTAACTCTCCTACAGGCCCAGGCCATGGCGCGTCAAACGCCTGTTGTAGCGCCAGGTAATGCTCGTTTTTTCGTTCAGTTTTCATGAGATTGTTCCCTGATGTAGCGGTAAGAAGCGGTTTCTTGTTCATCGGTCGGCTCAATCAGCCAGACGCAAACAAAGGAAAGAACTGAGACAGCAAATAAAAACAGAGCGACATACCACGGTTTTCCTCCCCCTAGCGCCAGCAAACTTGAGGCGATAAGGGGGCTTAGTCCGCCAAGAATCGCGGAAAATTGATAAGCAAAAGAAAGGCCGGTATATCGTACTTTGGTACCGAACATGCGGGTGAAAAGTGTTGGCTGCACGGCAAACATCATCGTCGGACCTAAGTTGTAGCCGAGGATCATACTGCACCAGATGATGAGCGTACTTTTGCTATCCAGTAATAAGAAGAAAGGAAACGCGAACAGGACACAAAATCCTGCTCCCGACAAATACAGACTTTTTTGACCTATACGATCTGATAACCATCCAACCAATGGACAACTGAAAATACCGATCGCCGAGGCAATCAACATACCCGTCAGGGGAATATCTCGCGACAATGCTAATTGGCTGGAAATATAGACAATACCAAAGGCGTTAATAATATTAGAGGAGACACTTTCCGCCAGCCTCGCACCCAGTGCCAATAAAATATTTCGTGGATGTTTTTTGAATAATTCAATCAACGGAGGAACGGACTTTTCTTTATTATTCGTCGTTTTTTGCTTTTGAAAATCCAGCGTTTCTTCGGTATGCAGGCGGATAAACAGCCCAACGATCAACATCACCGCAGAAAGCCAAAACGGAATGCGCCATCCCCAGGAGAGAAACTGCTCCGAAGTAAGAAAATGGTTACAGAGAGCAAAAATACCGGTTGCCAGCATAATACCCACAGACGCAGCCGTTTGCGGGAGTGAACCTAAAAATCCGCGTCGGGATTCGGGCGCTGATTCTATGGTCATCAATGCCGCTCCGCCATACTCGCCACCAAGACCAAAGCCCTGAATTAAACGCAGCGCCATTAATATGAGCGGTGCCCAGATCCCAATTTCCTGATACGTCGGAATAAAACCAATCAAAAATGTGGAGCAACCGACAATAGCCAGTGTCCAGATAAGTGTTATTTTTCGCCCAATTTTATCGCCAAAATGGCCAAAGACGATACCACCTAAAGGACGGGTCAAAAAACCAACGCCAAAGGTAGCAAAGGCGGCTATAAGACCTATAAAAGGATCGCTGTCTGGATAAAACAGCGGTGCAAATACCAGTCCTGCTGCCGTGCCAAAAATAAAGAAGTCATACCATTCCATTAACGCGCCTGCGAAACTGCCCATAACGACACGTCTCATGGCTTTACCGGAAAGCCCTTCACGCGGTGCGGGTAACTTTTCAGACATAATTTTCCTCTCCTGGTAGGCGAGAAATCTGGGATACGAACCACTAAACGTGGGCAGTTTGAATTAATGCGCATCGGTTTAAGCCGATGCGCATTAATTTATTTCTTCAATTCAGCCAGAACCTCTGCATCCTCAGCATCAACATTTGCACCCAGTGGTTCCCAATTAATCAATACGCAGGTCAGGAACCCCAAGAATGGCACGATTGCCAACCAGTAAAACGCTTCAGTTTTCAACGCCCCCCACAGCATCGGCCAGAAAATGAGTCCTGCAATTGCCCCTGTGCGCATAATAGCGCGGGCAAATCCGACCCCAGTAGGGCGAATAGCGGGAGGATAAGAGAGTGTGGCAATGGTCATGCCCAGCCCACCAGGACCCGCTGAATGGAAGAAAATAATTGATCCCAATAACCCTAAAGACAGCCATGGATTAGTCGTTGCCAGTGCGCCTAACGACAGCAATGCTAAGGTCACAACAGCAAATCCATACATCGACTGTCGGCGAGTACCCAGTCGTTGGAGAATAAACGAGCCGATCATCCCGCCTGTCACCCCACAAAGGGCATTCACGACGGCAGAACCCGTCAACGCACCAGTAAGCCCGCCACTTATTATTCCCGCCAACGTAAGAGGAAGATAAACACCTACGGCGTTATATTGCCACGCCTGCATGGTTGCCACGACACAGCCAAGAATGGTGCGTTTGCGGTAACGATCATTAAATAAGATGCCATATCCACCACTGTATTTATTCTCTGCTTTTTCCGAGAATTTCGCTTCTGTTGTACTCGATGCCGCAACGCGAGCCTGAACACCATAACGTTTTCCCAGAATGTCGCACGCTTCCTGGTAACGCCCGACGCGTGCGGCCCACATTGCGGATTCACCAATAAAGAAGTAACGCAAAATCATGAAGATGACTGCAAAAATAGCTCCGATGAATATTCCGTAACGCCACAATTGTTCTTCAGCGATATCCGACAGAAGCAGCGGCAAGAGCACCAAATAAACAACAGTTGTCGAAACATACCAGGCCATTTGCCAGAGGTTGACCGACGTTCCGGTTTTCTTCGACGTTGAACCACGAAGCTCTGCCACGGCATTGGTTGCCAAAGGGAAGTCGATGCCTAAACCAAAGCCCATGATGACGCGGCACACCAGCACCCACCAGATACTGGGCGCAATAGCTACCGCAGCAGCCCCGATGGTGCACAGCCCCATGCCAATAATAAATGCTCGCTTTTGCCCAAAGCGGTTTATTACTCGGTTCGCTAATAAACCGCCAATTAACGCGGCGATTAATACTGACGCATTAACGGTTGCGGCAAGGCCTGGAGAAATGCCAAATTGAGCGGCAATGTATTTATTACCAAACCCCACCATCGCCGCCTGGTAGGCATCAATCAATATGCCGCCCAAAGCAATAAAAATAACGCCGATACTGGTGTTGATTGCAGAGTTCTTATTAACAATATCAATTACGTCCTGTGGCCGACTAATTGAATAAGTTGCAGGACTGGTGATTTGACTCATCGCAGTGTCCTTTTTAATTGTTGTAGGGTGGCGCTGACGTGACGCAGCGCCAGACAGAGATTTAGAAAATCATTCCGGCGCAAATTGCAGCATGACCTTTATGGAGTCATTTTGCTGCGCGCGTTCGAATGCCGCCGCTGCATCCTCAATGGCAAATAAATCGGTAACCAGTTCACTGGTATCAAACCGCCCATCCGCCAGCCATTCGATAACAGCATCGAAATCTTCAGGGATGTACATGCCAGAGTTGAGCAAGTCACGCTCGAAACGTTGCATCATCGGTAATGGTATTTCACGCGGCCCACTTGGTACGCCCATGCACACGACGGTGCCTCCGGCATATACACGGGTACATGCATCGTTAAGCGTGGCCTGCGCTGCAACGACATCAATCGCCCCCGTAAATCGCACATCTGCGGCCAGCTCACCTGGTGCCCAAACTTCTGCTGCGCCCAGCTTTAACGCCAGCGCGCGTTTGGCAGCGTCAGGTTCAATCACGGTAATCTTACCTGCCCCCATAATGCGCAGTGCCTGCACGATGGATAAGCCTATCGTTCCGGCACCAATCACCAGTACGCTTTCCAGAGAAGCTTTCGGCATTCGGTTAACGCAGTGACGGGCACAAGCCGCCGGTTCGGCAAAGGCCAACACTTTTAGCGGTAAAGAGGCTGGTGCGACATGGCAATTACGCGCAGGAACAATGTGTTGTGAGCGAGCAAAGCCCGGTGCGCGAAAACCAGCAACCTGCGGTGGTTCACAAAGATTAAAACGTCCTGCTTTGCAGGCTCGGCATTCCATGCAAGCCATGATGGGATCGACCACAACATGATCGCCCGGCTGTACATTTTTAACGTCGCTGCCAACTTCCGTAACGCGCGCTGCAATTTCATGACCGGGGACGACAGGTGGTTTAGCAAACGGATGACCGCCTTTCAGAACATGCAGATCCGAACCGCATATCCCATAGAACACAGGCGCAATCCGCACTTCGTGCGGTTTAAGTTCCTGGTGTGGTACTTCAACATATTGAGTGGTGACTTTCCCAATATCTGAAAATAAAACCTGGGTAATTTTATCCATTGTTATTCTCCAGAATCGATATCCATAGGGGATTAGCGTTGCGCGATACCTTCATCGACAATTTCTGCCAACCGTTGTAAACGAGGAACAGAGACATCTCGCAGCATAGTTTGTGGATCTTGTGCACCAACAACCGACGCCCAAACCGCTCGTCCAGCCAGGAAGCCTGACGCACCACCTTTCATGGCAATACTTACTGCACGGCCAAAAATATCGGCATCAACGCCAGAAGAAAGAATTACCCACGGCATCTTCATCTGATCGTTAAGTTGCTGACAGGCGGCAAGTAAGGTTTTTTCATCGCCTTTGCCCCCTAATGGCATCTCGGCTTTGTAAAGATCAGCCTCTGTTCCACCAAGCTCTGCGGCGGCGGCAACAATGGCGCTTTCACGATCAAAGTCCCAACCGCGACGAGGTGGACGCACCACAGGTTCAATAATGCTAACCAGCCCGGCACTACGGCAGCGACGAACAAATTTATCAACCATTGCCAGACGTTCCTCTGCGGGTTCATCTTCACGCCAGAGTACAAGTAATTTCATTGCCTTAGCCCCCATTTCACGGGCTTTATGCGGGTCGACGGACATATCTATTTCAACGCTATCAACCGGGATGCCATTACCTGGGATAAAAAGATCGGCAGCGACAATCAGGCCGCAAGAATTAGCAACAGCGCCCTGCTCGACTATTTGCTCAAGACAAAATTGTTTATCCGCCAGAACGGCAGAAGCATAAGGAGAAAGGATTCGGGTCGCGGCAACTTTAAAATCGGTGAGTACACTGTCGGCGATGGGTTTTGGCTGCCCTGCTGCCGCAAACATCAAGCGCATGGCCTCACGCTGATCGACAGCTAACATGGCAAATCCACCACCTGGGCGGGAGATATCTTTCAGCGTAAATGGGGTGAAGTGGGATGACATAGAAACTCCTGTTAATAGATAAAATTAAAGACCAGCCTGCTGGCGAACCTGATTTAGCAGGGCACTCCAGTCCTGCCGCCCTTTGCCGTCTTGACTTGCTGCAGCGTAATAACTTTCTGCTGCAATCCCCATATTGAGCGGTGCCCCCGTCTCCCGAGCGACGTCAACTGCAATACGCAGATCTTTCAACGCCAGATCCACCATGAAGGCGGGTGAAAGATCGCCTTTCAGCACTTTGCAAGGCCAGGTGGTCGTAAAATGTCCTTTCCCTGCTGCCGTACCACTCATCACCTTAATTGCGACATCAAGATTTAATCCCAGTGACTCACATAACACAGCGGCCTCGGAGGACAGCGCATTAAGCGCAATGCTCATATAGTTGTTAATTAGCTTCACGCGGATCCCCATTCCTGGGCCGCCAGCCTCGACCAGCTCATTACCCATGCACATGAGAATCGGGCGTGCACGTGCAATCTGCTCATCAGTGCCACCCGCTAAAATCAGCAATGTGCCATCAATCGCATTCACGGACGTTCTGCCCACGGGGGCGTCCATCATACTGATGCCTTTTTCTTGTAACTCCCGTATTAATGCATCGGTCTGTAAGGGATGAATAGTCGACATATCAATCAATAACGCGTCAGATGAAACAGCCTCACAGACGCCTTTTTCCCCCAACAGAACCTGTCGAACAATGTCACCATTGGGAAGCATAGTGATGATAAATTCAGCGCCTGCTGCCGCTTCCGCTGGGGTTTGTGCCGCAGTGGCCCCCTGCGTAACTAGCGCATCGACGGCCTGTGCATTGACATCAAATACCTGCAATGAATGCCCTTTTTGCAATAGATTGTTAGCCATTGGGCTACCCATCTGCCCCAGCCCGAGAAATGCAATGGTTGCCATGAATACTCTCCTGTCTGACATTGACAAAATAATGACAATTGAAAATTCGTTTTCGTCTGTTTTTGAGCATATTTGTAATTTATGTTCAAAAACACGACACGCATCACTAATTTGATCATTTGTGTCATTTAAATTGACCGAAGACGACAAAATTAAACAGGACAAGACAAATATGACCAAAATTGCATGCGTGGGTATCACAGTTCAGGACAGGATTTATTCTTTGCTCACTCTGCCGGATGGCGGCGGAAAATATCAGGCAAATCATTATCTTGAGATTGGTGGCGGCCCGGCAGCAACAGCCGCTGTTGCAATCGCAAAGCTTGGCGTGGAGGTTGATTTCATCGGTCGCGTCGGCGATGACAGTTGTGGAAATACCTTACTTGCAGAACTTGAGGGTTGGGGCGTCAATACCGCATTTTGCCGCCGATATCCTAACGCCCGTTCATCGCAATCAGCGATCCTCGTTGATCAGCATGGCGAACGGATTATCGTTAATTATCCAAGTCCCGATCTCGGTACTGATGCCGAATGGTTAGAAGCGATCGATTTCTCTCGTTATGATCTGATTCTGGCCGATGTTCGCTGGCATAGCGGTACTGAAAAAGCATTCTCGCTAGCGCGTCTTGCGGGTGTGACAACGCTTTTAGACGCCGATATGACACCGCAGGATATTTCTCCACTTGTCGCGCTTGCCGATCACGCCGTGTTCTCAACACCAGGGCTGAAACGCATGACTGGCCTGCAGTCACCTGAAGAAGGTTTGTTCCAGGCAACGACACAAACAGCAGGTAAAGTGTATGTTACGCTGGGTTCTGAAGGATCGTTGTGGATTGAAGATGGTCATTTGTGTCAACAGGAGGCATTTTCTGTCAATGTGGTTGATACCACTGGAGCAGGCGATGTTTTTCACGGCGCACTCGCGGTAGCGTTGGCAGAAAAAATGCCAACAAAAGAGGCTATTCGTTTTGCCAGTGCGGTTGCCGCGATGAAATGTACCCAGCCTGGCGGTCGGGCCGGCATTCCTAATCGTGAGCAAACCGAATCATTTTTGTCACTTTATGCGTAAAATGGTAAACATCTACCGAGGAGGGGCAAGGGAGTATTCATGAGTATCATCGAAGTGACAGGTAATCCACGCCATGACCAACTCGTTCATCTAATCGCAGAACGCGGTTATATGAATATTGAAGAACTGGCACAACTGCTGGATGTTTCAACGCAAACCGTGCGCCGGGATATCCGAAAACTCAGTGAGCAGGGCTTGATCACCCGTCATCATGGAGGGGCCGGGCGCGTCTCCAGCGTCATGAATACCGCTTTTGAGCAACGGGAACTTTCGCTCACCGCCGAGAAACGGGCGATCGCTGAGGCAGTCGCCGATTACCTTCCCGAACGCTGTACCGTCTTTATCACCATCGGTACAACCGTAGAAGCCGTTGCCAGGGCATTACTCAACCGGCGTGATTTACGCATTATCACTAACAGCCTACGTGTGGCACAGATTCTTTATAAGAATCAGGATATTGAAGTGATGGTGCCGGGAGGCACTTTACGCGCTCATAACGGCGGGATTATCGGCCCAGGAGCCGTGGATTTTATTGAAGGCTTCCGCGCAGATTATTTAATCACCAGTATAGGTGCCATTGAACATGACGGCACCCTACTGGAATTTGATGTAAATGAAGCGTTAGTCGCGAGAACGATGATTAAACATGCGCGGAATACATTGTTAGTGGCCGATCATACGAAGTTTGCCGCGTCTGCTGCCGTTTCAATTGGCAATGCACGGAATGTCAGGGCTTTTTTTACAGATGCCCCGCCTCCCAATTCTTTCTGCCAGTTGTTAAGTGAAGAGAATGTTGAACTGGTGGTTGCCGAGCAGGAAGTTTCCTGAAATTGAAACTTCGAAAAATCCGCTGGGGATTCAGCGGATTTTATTTTGCCGGATGCGGCCTACGGTTGATACGGTTTTCGTTGGCCGGATTAAGCACATCCGGCCATTAATTAAGCTTCAGCCGCCAGCATCTCTTTCTTACGTTGGCTAATACGCTTAACCAGCATTACGGAAACCACCGCACCACAGAATGCGAAGCAGGCCATAATGCCAAACACGATTTTGTAGCCAATAATCCCCGGATTTAAATCCAGAATGTAGCCATACAGACTGAAGCAGAACATCGCCGGGGCGTAACCAATAAAGCTACCCAACGCCATCGCCGCGCCTGTTTTATTTTCAGCAATTTTTGCTTCGCCGATAGGTGCAAAAAATACGGCTCGCTGTGTAAAGACTATCGCGCCAAAGCCCAGCGTACATGCCATCCCTAAATAGACCGGCATACTTTCGTGCGGCAGCATAATCAACAGTACGAGCGCAGCGGTACTGATGATAAAGGTGTAGCATAGATATTTACTCGGCGATTTCAGGATCTTATCTGAAATCATGCCACCAATCGGTCCACCAATCATTTTCAGACAGTATTGGTTAATGATGCCGTAAGCCCCCACCAGCGCAACGGGCAATAGATAGATGTTTTTCAGGAATGGAATGAAGAATGTCAGGCCACAGTAAACCGCGTAAACGAAGAAGACGTTAAAAGCGATAAGCCAGATAGTTTTGTCTTTCAGCACCGAGGTCATACTGGTGTTTTTCGATGCTCCGTCTTCTTTTTTCACCTCGACGGACGGTGCCTCTTCTTTGTCATTCAGAACAAAGAAAATGATAATGCCTACGGCAATCACAATAAGGGAATAGAACCAGATGCCTGCTTTAAAACCCAATAAGCCACTGCCAAACCAGGTAAATACTGCCAACGCAGAAAATGCCACCACGGTATCGACAATGCCACGCCCTGTTTCGAAGAAGCCAAACAACCGACCTTGTTGTTCGCTATTGCCCAATCGACTTACCGACTTGAGCAAGACCGGCCAGTTCATCATGTCGCAAGTAACGCCAAATAGCGCCCAGACAAAGAGGATGCCCCAATACCCCGGCATTGTCGTCAAATAAACACCCAGTAATCCTGTCGCAATGAGTGAGAATGACATGGTGTATCTGCGCGGTAGTTTATCGGCAAAATAAATAGACAGAAAAAAACCCACTGTCGTGACAAATGAGTTTACCGACATAGCATTACCAATTTGACCATTGGTCAAATGGAAATATTCCTGCATCGGGATATAAAACGCATCTTTCAGCGACGGTAATTTATAAATTGTACCGCCACACAGTGTTAATAGACTAAATAAGGCCCATTTCTTTTTCGTGAGCATAACATCCCCTAAGCGATTTATAAAATCACTGTTTTAAAGGCAATAAGATATCGACCATTCTTATGGAATGGTTTTATTAACTGCGTATGAGTTAAAACTTATTAGTGGTTCAGAAGATGGCTTGCCTCTTGTTTGATTTGTTGTAGTACGTTACGCACATGATTTATCTGATTAATCGCATCTTCTTTTTCTTTACGTAACCGCGCATCCAGTAAATGATTTTCTGGTAGTGGTGTTTCACTCATCTGGCGATAAGGGATCCACGGATTATCATCTTCGTCTTCAAAGCGGAACGCCGGAGCATAATAATCAACCTCTTCTTCCAGGCCATATGCCGTCACCTGCGGCTCATCATCGCCCAGGCAGATAAGGTGCGTTAATAACGCTTTGAAGGGCATATCTCCCTGACCTGAAATACAGGCTTTATGGCCCAGACCACCCTGTTCTTTAACAATCAATGCATCTTTGATATGCACCTGGGTAATATGCGGCGCCATCGTTTTTAAAGCGTCGATGGGATGCTCATTTGCATTGATCATGTTCGCAAAATCAAACAGTAAGGAAAGAGACTCCATCTCACTTTCTTTGACCAACGACACCAGCTCATGGCTTTTTAAATCTTCATGCTGCTCGATCGTAAAAGTCAGGCCGCTGTCCTGATACGTTTCCCGTACATAGGCAATGTCGTTAGCGATGATCGATAATACGTCGCGCAAATTACCTTCATAACGTGGATAAAAACGTACGGACGATGCCCCAGTTTTCAACGCGATGGCGACGGCTTCGTCAATAGATGCCTTATCTGAGGCGCTGGTTTCAATATGAATATCAAGGTTCAGACGGCGGGCTTTATCACCAAAGGCAGAGAGTTCTTTATCGTCCATATTACCAAGAGAAAAACGCTCTCCATCCAGAACATGAATTTTGACGCCCCGCAGATTATTTTCACTCGCGATATCAAGTAAATCAGCAGGCAATACTCTTTCCAGCCGCATATTTAAATGAAAGGCATAGGCATGTAAATAAAGAGGAAGAGTATCGACACGTTGTAGAATCTTTCTTGCGTTATTTATTGTCACCATAAAACACCTACAGATTAATGATGAGGTCTACGGCCTCAAATCGCCAATATTCAATATCTATCTGGACAATATTGCCTTGCTGGTCGGCGCGATGCTTTTCAATTAAGATCGCTGGCATACCCGCAGAACCGCCAAGATACTTGCTGATATCGCCCGGCATTCTGACGGGTTTGAAAATCAATTTTTTTACTACCGTCTCTTTTTGGTAGCACTTTTCCCAGACTGCAGAAAATGAGTGGTTTTCAAGTTGTTCAATAAAACCCGGAGCAACTTCAGGATTAATATATGTTTCGTGATAGAAAACTTTATGTCCTTCCAACGCCCCCCAGCCGGTGATGCGATAGAGTTCAGTTGATGGCGTCACTGCAATCAGTGGCGCGAGCGTCTCGGGAATATCGCTGGTACGGCTTTTCTCGATAAACCCCCAGGAAGGTTCCCGCCCTTGCTCAATTGCGGCCCGCTGAAAGCTCGCCGACAGCTCCGGGCTGTAATTAAATCGCGGCTGAGTCACGAACCACCCTTTACGATCCTTACGGAAGATTTTGGATTCTGCCTCGAGGTTCAGCAACGCCTGGCGCAGCGTCATACGTTTAATGCCCAGCAGCTCTCCCAGCTCTCTTTCTGAAGGGAGTTTTCCACCCGGCGTAGTGATGCCATCTTTTAACCACCGATCCAGTTTCTCTTTTGCATTTTCTACGGTGGATTGATTTCCCGTCATTGTTTAATCCTTTTGGTTTAAACCAGATGAGGCATCTTACGCTTACGCCAAAAAAGAAAGCAATTAACGGCGTATGACTTTGCAGATAATTGTGACAAAGCTCTCTATTGACGTAACCACAGACTTATAAGGGAGATACTCGCATTGCTGAGTGCTCACGACAGGCAAAAAAAAACCTGCCATCGCTGGCAGGTTTTTTATGACTAAAAAACGAAATTAATCGTCTTTCGGTGCGCGGTTGGCGCGACGACGATCGTTTTCCGTCAGGTGACGTTTACGAATACGGATAGAGGTCGGGGTCACTTCTACCAGTTCGTCATCATCGATGAACTCCAGAGCTTGTTCCAGAGTCATGCGGATAGGCGGAACCAGAACAACGGCTTCGTCAGTACCGGAAGCACGCATGTTGGTCAGTTTCTTACCGGTCAGGCAGTTTACAGTCAGGTCGTTAGAGCGGCTATGAATACCGATAATCTGACCTTCGTAAACTTCTGCACCGTGACCGAGGAACAGCTTACCGCGATCCTGCAGACCGAACAGCGCGAACGCGACCGCTTTACCCTGACCGTTAGAGATCAGTACGCCGTTCTGACGCTGACCCACTTCACCCGGACGTACGTCGTCGTAGTGGCTGAAGGTGGAGTACAGCAGACCAGTACCGGAAGTCATGGTCATGAACTCAGAACGGAAGCCAATCAGACCACGGCTTGGGATCACGTAGTCGAGACGTACGCGGCCTTTACCGTCTGGATTCATGTTTTTCAGGTCGCCTTTACGTTCGCCCAGCGCCTGCATTACAGAACCCTGATGCTGTTCTTCAACGTCCAGAGTCACGTTTTCATACGGCTCTTGTTTACGACCGTCGATTTCACGGAAGATAACTTTCGGACGGGATACCGCCAGTTCGAAACCTTCACGACGCATGTTTTCGATCAGAACAGACAGGTGCAGTTCGCCACGACCAGAAACGCGGAACGCATCGGCGTCTTCGGTTTCTTCTACGCGCAGCGCAACGTTGTGTACCAGTTCTTTGTTCAGACGATCCAGGATCTGACGAGACGTTACGAACTTACCTTCTTTACCGCAGAACGGCGAGGTGTTAACGCAGAAGAACATAGAAACGGTCGGCTCATCAACGGAGAGTGCCGGCAGCGCTTCAACGTTTTGCGTGTCGCAAACGGTGTCAGAAATGTTCAGTTCGCCAAGGCCCGTGATCGCAACGATATCGCCAGCTTCCGCCAGATCGGTTTCGATACGTTCCAGACCGAGGTGGCCCAGCACTTTACCGACTTTCGCGTTGCGGGTTTTGCCTTCGCTATCGATGATAGTGACCTGCTGGTTCGGCTTCACTTTACCGCGCTTGATGCGGCCAATGCCGATAACGCCAACATAGCTGTTGTAATCGAGCTGAGAAATCTGCATCTGGAACGGACCGTCAAGGTCAACGTCCGGCGCAGGAACGTGATCAACAATCGCCTGATACAGCGGGGTCATGTCTTCCGCCATATCTTCGTGGTCCAGACCCGCGATACCGTTCAGCGCAGAAGCGTAAACGATCGGGAAGTCCAGCTGCTCGTCGGTCGCGTCGAGGTTAACGAACAGATCGAATACCTGATCCACAACCCAATCAGGACGCGCGCCAGGGCGGTCAACTTTGTTGATAACAACAATCGGCTTCAGGCCGTAAGCAAACGCTTTTTTGGTTACGAAGCGCGTTTGCGGCATCGGGCCGTCAAATGCGTCAACCACCAGCAGCACTGAGTCTACCATGGACATTACACGTTCAACTTCACCACCGAAGTCGGCGTGCCCCGGGGTATCAACGATGTTGATACGGTAATCATTCCATTTGATAGCGGTGTTTTTCGCGAGGATGGTAATCCCACGCTCTTTCTCCAAATCGTTGGAGTCCATCACGCGCTCTTGGGTTTCGGCACGAGAGTCGAACGTACCGGATTGTTGGAGCAGCTTGTCTACCAGGGTGGTTTTACCATGGTCTACGTGCGCGATGATGGCGATATTACGCAATTTTTCGATCACAACTTTGCCTCAGGCATTAGAAATAGCGCGTTATTGTACACGGATTAATCGCACTACAAAACAGGATCACAAACATCCTCCGCAAACAAGTATTGCAGAGTCCCTTTGTGATCGCTTTCACGGAGCATAAAAAGGGTTATCCAAAGGTCATTGCACCAACATGGTGCTTAATGTTTCCATTGAAGCACTATATTGGTGCAACATTCACATCGTGGTGCAGCCCTTTTGCACGATGGTGCGCATGATAACGCCTTTTAGGGGCAATTTAAAAGTTGGCACAGATTTCGCTTTATCTTTTTTACGGCGACACGGCCAAAATAATTGCAGATTTCGTTACCACGACGACCATGACCAATCCAGGAGAGTTAAAGTATGTCCGCTGAACACGTACTGACGATGCTGAACGAGCACGAAGTGAAGTTTGTTGATTTGCGCTTCACCGATACTAAAGGTAAAGAACAGCACGTCACTATCCCTGCTCATCAGGTGAATGCTGAATTCTTCGAAGAAGGCAAAATGTTTGACGGCTCCTCGATTGGCGGCTGGAAAGGCATTAACGAGTCCGACATGGTGCTGATGCCAGACGCATCCACCGCAGTGATTGACCCGTTCTTCGCCGACTCCACCCTGATTATCCGTTGCGACATCCTTGAACCTGGCACCCTGCAAGGCTATGACCGTGACCCGCGCTCCATTGCGAAGCGCGCCGAAGATTACCTGCGTTCCACTGGCATTGCCGACACCGTACTGTTCGGGCCAGAACCTGAATTCTTCCTGTTCGATGACATCCGTTTCGGATCATCTATCTCCGGTTCTCACGTTGCTATCGACGATATCGAAGGCGCATGGAACTCCTCCACCCAATATGAAGGTGGTAACAAAGGTCACCGTCCGGCAGTGAAAGGCGGTTACTTCCCGGTTCCGCCGGTAGACTCTGCTCAGGATATTCGTTCTGAAATGTGTCTGGTGATGGAACAGATGGGCCTGGTGGTTGAAGCCCATCACCACGAAGTAGCGACTGCTGGTCAGAACGAAGTGGCTACCCGCTTCAATACCATGACCAAAAAAGCTGACGAAATTCAGATCTACAAATATGTTGTGCACAACGTAGCGCACCGCTTCGGTAAAACCGCGACCTTTATGCCAAAACCGATGTTCGGTGATAACGGCTCCGGTATGCACTGCCACATGTCTCTGTCTAAAAACGGCGTTAACCTGTTCGCAGGCGACAAATACGCAGGTCTGTCTGAGCAGGCGCTGTACTACATTGGCGGCGTAATCAAACACGCTAAAGCGATTAACGCCCTGGCAAACCCGACCACCAACTCTTATAAGCGTCTGGTCCCGGGCTATGAAGCACCGGTAATGCTGGCTTACTCTGCGCGTAACCGTTCTGCGTCTATCCGTATTCCGGTGGTTTCTTCTCCGAAAGCACGTCGTATCGAAGTACGTTTCCCGGATCCGGCAGCTAACCCGTACCTGTGCTTTGCTGCCCTGCTGATGGCCGGTCTTGATGGTATCAAGAACAAGATCCATCCGGGCGAAGCCATGGACAAAAACCTGTATGACCTGCCGCCAGAAGAAGCGAAAGAGATCCCACAGGTTGCAGGCTCTCTGGAAGAAGCACTGAACGAACTGGATCTGGACCGCGAGTTCCTGAAAGCCGGTGGCGTGTTCACTGACGAAGCAATTGATGCGTACATCGCACTGCGTCGCGAAGAAGATGACCGCGTGCGTATGACTCCGCATCCGGTAGAGTTTGAGCTGTACTACAGCGTCTAAGTGTTTTAGTTGCCGTGGAAACTTTTCGCCTGTCTCTGGCAGGCCTGGGATCGGTGGCAAGCACATCACGCCGGATGCGACGCAAATGCGTCTTACCCGGCCTACACGGTGATGATGTGGTAGGCCGGAGCAGGTGAGTCGCTCTCCAACGTGAAGTTTGTCAGCTATCTGTAGCCCATCTCTGCATGGGCTTTTTTCTCCGTCAATTCTCTGATGCTTCGCGCTTTTTATCCGTAAAAAGCTATAATGCACTAAAATGGTGCAACCTGTTCAGGAGACTGCTTTATGGCAACAGGCACGCAGCCCGATGCTGGGCAGATCCTCAACTCGCTGATTAACAGTATTTTGTTAATCGATGACAACCTGGCGATCCATTACGCCAACCCCGCCGCGCAACAACTGCTCGCCCAAAGCTCCCGCAAATTGTTTGGTACACCGTTACCGGAACTGTTGAGCTACTTCTCATTAAATATCGAGCTGATGCAAGAAAGTCTGGAGGCGGGGCAAGGTTTTACCGATAACGAAGTGACGCTGGTCATCGACGGGCGCTCGCATATCCTTTCTGTGACGGCCCAGCGTATGCCGGACGGCATGATCCTGCTGGAGATGGCTCCGATGGATAACCAGCGCCGCTTAAGTCAGGAACAGCTACAGCACGCCCAGCAGGTTGCTGCCCGTGATTTAGTGCGCGGCCTGGCACATGAGATTAAAAATCCGCTTGGCGGTTTACGTGGCGCGGCGCAGCTGCTCAGCAAAGCGTTACCTGACCCATCACTACTCGAATATACCAAAGTGATTATCGAACAGGCGGACCGGCTGCGAAATCTGGTCGACCGTCTGTTGGGGCCGCAGCTGCCCGGTACGCGCGTTACCGAAAGTATTCACAAAGTGGCTGAACGCGTGGTAACGCTGGTGTCGATGGAACTGCCGGACAACGTGCGGTTGATTCGTGATTACGATCCCAGCCTGCCGGAACTGGCGCACGACCCGGATCAAATTGAACAGGTCTTGCTGAATATTGTGCGCAATGCGCTACAGGCGCTGGGGCCGGAAGGCGGTGAAATCATTCTGCGTACCCGCACCGCGTTTCAACTGACCTTACACGGCGAGCGCTACCGGCTGGCGGCGCGGATTGATGTGGAAGATAACGGGCCGGGCATTCCGCCTCATTTGCAGGATACGCTGTTTTACCCGATGGTCAGCGGCCGCGAAGGTGGCACCGGGCTTGGCTTATCCATCGCTCGTAATTTGATTGATCAGCATTCAGGCAAAATTGAATTTACCAGTTGGCCAGGGCATACCGAGTTCTCGGTTTACCTGCCTATCAGGAAATAAAGGTGACGTTTATGCAACGAGGGATAGTCTGGGTAGTCGATGACGATAGTTCCATCCGTTGGGTGCTTGAACGTGCGCTCGCTGGAGCGGGTTTAACCTGTACGACATTTGAGAACGGCGCGGAAGTACTGGAGGCGCTGGCGAGCAAAACGCCGGATGTGCTGCTTTCAGATATCCGTATGCCGGGAATGGACGGGCTGGCGCTGCTCAAGCAGATTAAACAGCGCCATCCAATGCTTCCGGTCATCATTATGACCGCACATTCCGATCTGGATGCTGCCGTCAGCGCCTATCAACAAGGGGCGTTTGATTATCTGCCCAAACCGTTTGATATCGACGAAGCAGTGGCGCTGGTTGAGCGCGCTATCAGTCATTACCAGGAACAGCAGCAGCCGCGTAATATTCAGCTTAACGGCCCAACGACCGATATCATCGGCGAAGCGCCAGCCATGCAGGACGTGTTCCGTATTATCGGTCGGCTTTCGCGTTCTTCTATTAGCGTGCTGATTAACGGCGAATCCGGCACCGGTAAAGAACTGGTCGCTCATGCCCTGCATCGCCACAGTCCGCGCGCCAAAGCGCCGTTTATCGCGCTGAATATGGCAGCTATCCCAAAAGATTTGATCGAATCAGAACTGTTTGGCCACGAGAAAGGCGCGTTTACTGGCGCGAATACCATTCGTCAGGGGCGTTTTGAACAGGCCGATGGCGGTACATTATTCCTCGACGAAATTGGTGATATGCCGCTGGATGTGCAGACGCGTTTGCTGCGCGTGCTGGCAGACGGTCAGTTTTACCGCGTTGGCGGCTATGCGCCGGTGAAAGTGGATGTGCGGATTATCGCTGCCACTCACCAGAATCTCGAACAGCGAGTGCAGGAAGGTAAGTTCCGTGAGGATCTGTTCCACCGCCTGAACGTTATCCGCGTTCATCTGCCGCCGCTGCGCGAACGTCGGGAAGATATTCCCCGTCTGGCGCGCCATTTTTTACAGGTTGCCGCGCACGAACTGGGCGTAGAAGCGAAGTTACTGCATCCGGAAACCGAAGCTGCTCTGACGCGTCTGGCGTGGCCAGGCAACGTGCGCCAGCTGGAAAACACCTGCCGCTGGCTAACGGTGATGGCCGCCGGGCAGGAAGTGTTGATTCAGGATTTGCCCGGCGAACTGTTTGAATCAACGGTTGCGGAGAGTACTTCGCAAATGCAACCGGACAGTTGGGCGACGCTTCTTGCGCAGTGGGCAGACAGAGCGCTGCGTTCCGGTCATCAAAATCTGCTTTCCGAAGCGCAGCCAGAGCTGGAGCGGACGTTACTGACGACCGCGTTGCGACATACGCAGGGGCATAAACAGGAAGCGGCGCGGCTACTCGGCTGGGGCCGCAACACCCTGACGCGTAAGTTAAAAGAGCTGGGGATGGAGTGATTCACAGCTTGTGTGTAAAGATTGATTATTGAGCGCAAATTGCTGGTATTTTACGCTTTACTGTTCCGATAAGTTCAGTATGATCTTGCCCGGAAAACGGGGAGAGTCATTATGCTGGAATCAATAATTAATCTGGTATCGAGTGGCGCAGTTGACAGCCACACACCGCAAACTGCCGTTGCTGCCGTGCTGTGTGCCGCAATGATTGGGCTGTTTAGTTGAGTTTCAGATTGCTGATGAAGTGCTCTTTGTTCATGCCGGATGCGGCGTGAACGCCTTATCCGGCCTACAAAAGCAATATTTTCAACAGGTTTTGTAGGCCTGATAAGCGTAGCGCATCAGGCAATCTTGTTCTCAGCACATTGATGGCGCTTTCGTTTTCTACTTTGTAAACGAAGCGCCATTCACTATTTAAATCACCCGTGAGAACTGCTGCATCCGCGCTTTCTGGCGCAGATAGGTATCAAAGCACATGCAAATGTTGCGGATCAGCAAGCGACCTTTCGCCGTCACCTGTATTCCCTTCTCATCCACATCCACCAGCCCATCTTTTGCTAACGGGGCGAGCAGCTTGAGATCTTCCGCAAAGTAATCAGCGAAGTGCAAATCCCACTGTTTCTCAATAGGGGCGTAATCCAGACGGAAGTTGCAGATGAGCGACTTAATCACATCGCGGCGAATACAGTCATCACGCGTTAGCGCAATACCACGCCACAGCGCATTGCCTTGTTCATCCACTTGCTGATAGTACTGCTTCAACTCTTTCTGGTTCTGCGCGTAGCAGTCGCCAATCATGCTGATGGCGGAAACGCCCATCCCCAGCAGATCGGTATCGCCCTGAGTGGTGTAGCCCTGGAAGTTACGATGCAGCACGCCTTCACGCTGGGCCACCGCCAGCTCGTCATCCGGACGGGCAAAGTGATCCATACCGATAAACTGATAGCCCGATTGCGTCAGGAAGGCGATGGTTTCCTGCAGGATATCGAGTTTTTGCTGCGGACTCGGCAGGTCAGCATCTTTGATTTTGCGCTGAGCAGCAAAAATGGTCGGCAGATGCGCGTAGTTAAAGACACTCAGACGATCGGGGTTCAGCTCCGCCACACGTTTCAGGGTAAAGGCGAAACTCTCCGGCGTCTGTTTCGGCAGGCCGTAAATCAGGTCGATGTTGGTGGAGGTAAAACCAATCTCACGCGCATGGTTAAGCAGTGCAAAGATGAACTCTTCATCCTGCTCGCGGTTAACCAGACGTTGCACTTCTTTGTTGAAGTCCTGCACGCCCATGCTCAGGCGATTAAAGCCTTCGGCGCGTAAATGATCGAGTACATCCAGTTCGATTTCCCGCGGATCGACTTCGATCGAAATCTCCGCATCGGCATTGAACTGGAAGTTTTCGCGCAGCAGCTTCATCAGGCGGCTGATTTGCGCTTTATTCAGATACGTCGGCGTTCCGCCGCCCCAGTGCAATTGGCTGACGTGACGCCCGGCGAACAGCGGTGCACGATGGACGATTTCTTGCTCCAGCGCGTCCAGATACTGATCGGCCTTGTGCTGCTGGCGAGTAACAATCTTATTGCAACCGCAGAAGTAACAAAGTTTATGGCAGAACGGGATATGTACGTAGAGAGATAATGGACGCTCAGGATAGCGCGCCACGGCTTGTAAAAACGCCTGTTCGCCGAAGTCTTCTGAAAACTCCAGCGCGGTCGGGTACGAGGTGTATCGTGGCCCGGAATAGTTATATTTCTGGATCAGGGCCAGATCCCAGTCGATTTGCTGTACAGACATGCTCACTCCTTCCGATGGCGTCTCTGGCGGCTACGGCGTACCGGCGGATGCCCGTTTCGGGTCATCAGCCGGTTGCGCAGCCACTTTTGTCGCCGCGACAACCGCTGTAGTTTAACGAATAACCACACCAGATAACATATAACCGGAAGGGTTATCAGCAGAACGGGAAGGCCCATGGCGGCAATCCGTTAGTTGCCCCGCAGCAGACGCATCATGTCTTCTTGCTTCTCGTCTTCTTCCTCTTCTTCGTCATCGTCATAAGAGAGGCCGAGTTTCTGCATCAACTCATCAATACGATCCAGTTTAGCATCCACCCAGGATTGCTCTTCGGCACTCAGGGTTTCGCCTGCTTCCAGACGTTCCAGCAGCGCATCCAGACGCTCATCCGTTTCCAGTAATTCCAACTCCGCCTGCGGTGAAAGCATAGGTTTCTCACTCTTCGGTTTGTGCTGTTTGGTGACTTTTTCAGTCACGCCCAATGGAATAGGGGTTTTACTGCCAATACGTGGATCTTTTGGTGCGTTCTGGCCTTTGCTGCCTGACGTGGTGTTACCGCCCGCTGCGCGGCTGCCCGGCGCATGACCACGACGTTTTTTCTGACGCTTGCGGTCACGAGCTTCCTGATTCAGCTCTTCGCGCGTTTTGCGACGCGCTTTTGCATGACCTTTGCTGCGTGATGGTGAAGATGGTTTCATAATGGTTCGTCTTTTAGCCGTTTTATTCAGTATAGATTTGCGGCGGAATCTAACAGAAAGCAAGCAAAGAAAAAAGGCGACAGATTACTCTGTCGCCTTTTTTCCTGACTCATAACCCTTAACGGGTCTTACAATCCTTGCAGGCCGCCAACACACCCTGTTTTTCCATTAGCCAGAACAATCCGTGTTGATTCCATTTCCGTTTAATTACGTCTCCGGACGTTTGTCTTCCTGACAATCCTCTGTCTTCGCCTCCTGGCGCTCCTGACCCTCATCCTGAGTCATTGTTCCTGTTAGCGTCCTCGCTCTATGGGTGCTACTTTACGCCTTTGCTTTAAACAAACAATCAACCGCCATCAGTATTTGCACATTTTCAGAGTTTTATATAAAAGCAATTCACTGATTTATATAGCTTATTTGACATGCATCGCAGAATTTTCTCTGCTATTTCGCATAAAGACTATCGGCAATGTCTCACAAAGCGTATGGCTTTTACTTACAACGCTCACGCCGAAAAATCCGCCTTTTATTATGGTTCAGGTATAATCGCCACAAAGCTTTGACTGACGGAGACGACCGCTTTGACTAATTTGAATTATCAACAGACGCATTTTGTGATGAGTGCGCCTGATATTCGCCACCTACCTTCCGATACCGGAATTGAAGTGGCTTTTGCAGGCCGTTCCAACGCAGGTAAATCCAGCGCGCTGAACACGCTGACTAACCAGAAAAGCCTGGCTCGTACCTCAAAAACCCCAGGGCGCACCCAGCTTATCAACCTGTTTGAAGTGGCTGACGGCAAGCGTCTGGTTGACTTGCCTGGGTACGGTTATGCGGAAGTCCCGGAAGAGATGAAGCGCAAATGGCAGCGTGCGCTCGGCGAATACCTCGAAAAACGTCAGAGCCTGCAAGGTCTGGTGGTGCTAATGGATATTCGCCATCCGCTGAAAGATTTGGATCAGCAGATGATTGAGTGGGCGGTAGACAGCAATATCGCCGTTCTGGTGCTGCTGACCAAAGCGGACAAACTGGCAAGCGGCGCACGTAAAGCGCAATTGAATATGGTGCGTGAAGCTGTACTGGCGTTTAACGGTGATGTGCAGGTTGAAACGTTTTCTTCGTTGAAGAAACAAGGCGTGGACAAGCTGCGGCAGAAACTGGATACCTGGTTTAGCGAGATGCAGCCTGTAGAAGAAACGCAGGACGGCGAATAATTTTCTTGCCTTAATGCTTGTGCCGGATGTGGCGTATCCGGCCCGTAAATTCAATAGATTACAATTCTACCGTTGGCCTGATAAACATAGCGCATCAGGCATTACGGATCTTTTCTTTCGCCCAATAAAAAACGCCCCAGTCATTACTGACTGGGGCGGCTAAAATATTCAGCCAAATCCGATTACGTGAAGTAAAAGGTCTGAAAGATAGAACATCTTACCTCTGTACCCTACGCGACTAACTTTACTCTTTTTTGTTCAGTTCAGAAAGCACTTTTTGTAATTTTTTTTCAGTTGTTGCATAGGAATTTCTAATAGCCATCACAAAACGTGACAGCTTATGTTGCTTACTTACGAAAAAAGGGCATGTTCAGGCGAATCTTAGTGCGCCTGATCCCAGTTTTCGCCACTCCCCACTTCCACCAGCAACGGCACATCCAGACGGGTACAGTTTTCCATCAGTTGATGAATCTGCTTCGCGACGGCATCAACATCATCTTTATGAACTTCAAATACCAGTTCATCGTGTACCTGCATGATCATACGTACACGCGGTTGCTCAGCCTGTAACCACGCATCAACGGCAATCATCGCCCGTTTGATAATGTCGGCGGCGGTTCCCTGCATTGGCGCGTTAATGGCTGCACGTTCAGCCGCTGCACGACGAGCACCATTGCTGGATTTGATATCCGGCAGATACAGACGGCGTCCGTCCAGCGTTTCAACGTAGCCCTGCTCTTTCGCCTGAGCACGGGTGCGTTCCATATACTCCAGCACGCCAGGGTAGCGTTCGAAGTAAAGGTCCATGTACTTCTGCGCTTCTTTACGTGGAATGTTCAATTGCCGCGCCAGACCGAAAGCACTCATGCCATAAATCAGACCAAAGTTGATCGCTTTCGCGCTACGGCGTTGCTCGCTGGTGACGGTTTCCAGTGGCAAACCAAACACTTCTGCCGCCGTTGCCCGGTGGATATCTTTTCCTTCCGCGAATGCGGTCAGCAAGCCTTTGTCACGCGAAAGATGCGCCATAATGCGCAGTTCAATCTGCGAGTAGTCCGCTGAGACAATCACATAATCCTCTGGCGCAATAAACGCCTGGCGGATACGACGACCTTCTTCGTTACGCACCGGAATGTTTTGCAGGTTAGGATCGGTTGACGATAAACGTCCCGTTGCAGTTACTGCCTGGTGATAAGAGGTATGCACACGCCCGGTTTTCGGGTTGATCATCAGCGGCAGCTTGTCGGTGTAGGTCGATTTCAGCTTCGCCAGACCACGATACTCCAGAATCACTTTTGGCAACGGATAGTCCAGCGCCAGTTCTTCCAGTACCTCTTCCGACGTTGACGGCGCGCCACCCGGCGTTTTCTTCAGCGGTTTAATGCCCTGTTTTTCAAAGAGAATGGTTTGTAACTGCTTGGTGGAAGAAAGGTTAAATTCCTCACCTGCAATTTCATGCGCTTTCTTTTCCAGCTCAGCCAGACGAAGGGTGAGCTCTTCAGAATGATTGTGCAGCACTTTCGGATCGATCTTCACACCGTTACGTTCAATGCGTGAAAGCACCGGCACCAGCGGCATTTCGATATTCTCGAAGACGTTCAACGGCCCTTTGTGTTTTTGCAGATCCGGCCACATTTTCAGATGCAACTGCAAGGTGACATCTGCATCTTCGGCGGCGTAACGTCCGGCTTCTTCGAGGGCAATCTGGTTAAAGGTCAGTTGATTTTTGCCTTTACCAGCAATCTCTTCAAAAGTGATGGTTTTGTGCTTCAACCAACGTTCCGCGAGGCTGTCCATATCGTGACGCCCGGCAACGCTATTGAGAATGTAGGACTCCAGCATGGTATCAAACGCAATCCCACGCAGTTCAATGCCGTAGTTCGCCAGAATACCGCGATCGTATTTCAGGTTTTGCCCGACCTTCAGCGCCTTTTCATCTTCCAGCAGCGGTTTTAGCAACTCGAGTGCACGCTCGCGAGAGATTTGATCGGGCGCATCAAGATAATCATGAGCAACCGGAATATATGCCGCTACGCCTGGCTCGATAGCAAAAGAAAGCCCGACCAGGTTAGCAGAGATGTTATCAAGGCTGTCGGTTTCGGTATCAAATGCAAATACCGGCGCTTTTTCCAGCTTCGCAATCCACGCTTTCAGTGTTTCTTCATCAAGGATGGTGACGTAGTTGTCATAAGAAATCACCGTTGCCGTCACTTCTGGTGCTTCGTCTGCAACACTGGTTTCCTGTGGCTTCGCGGCTGGTTTTGCCCCTTTGGCCTGTAACCATTTGCCCGCTTCGACATCAGCAGTCCAGCGTTTGAACTCATACTTTTTGAACAGCCCCAACAACTCTTCCGCTGCCGGTTGCTGCACTTCCAGTTGTTCACAGGTCAGCTCCAGTTCAACGTCGGTTTTAATCGTCGCCAGCTGGTATGAGAGATAAGCAACTTCTTTGTTTTGCTCGAGCTTCGCTGCCATTGTTTTCGCGCCACGGAAGCTCAACCCAGCAATTTTTTCTGGCTCGGCATACAGCGTATCCAGTCCGCCAAGACCTTGCAGCAATGCCTGCGCGGTTTTTTCACCGACGCCCGGTACGCCAGGAATGTTATCAGAGGAGTCACCCATCAGCGCCAGGAAATCGATGATCAGTTCTGGCGGCACGCCGTACTTATTCACCACCTCTTCCGGTCCGAGGATGGTATTCGTCATGGTATTGATAAGCGTAATATTTGGCGTCACCAGCTGCGCCATATCTTTATCGCCAGTGCTGATCAGCACCGGACGCCCGGCTTTTTCGGCTTCGCGCGCCAGAGTACCGATAACGTCGTCCGCTTCTACGCCAGAAACCGCCAGCAGCGGCAGTCCCATCGCTTTAACCATCGCGTGCAAGGGTTCGATTTGTGCACGCAGATCGTCCGGCATTGGCGGGCGATGTGATTTGTAATGTTCAAACAGTTCATCACGAAAGGTTTTTCCCTTGGCGTCAAAGACCACCGCTGCATGCGTCGGTTTATATTGCATGATCAGACTGCGCAGCATGTTGAGGACACCATACATCGCACCGGTCGGCTCGCCTGCGCTGTTAGTCAGCGGGGGAAACGCGTGATATGCGCGATAAAGATAAGATGAACCATCTACAAGGATAAGTGGATTTTGGGGGATCTGAACCATAATGTCCGTGCCTGTTTATCAGATTATGGGTAAAGGATGCCACAGACAGGATAAAAACATGAGTTTTTCACCGCTTTTCGTGAAAATCTTTTGTAGATCTTCTGGATCGCTCGCAAATCGTCATGTGGATAACTTTGTGCATAAATTATTTACATCGCTTTTAATTTATTATCATGCTTTTTACAGCATGATGTTTGTCTTTGTTTTTCATGCAGTTAAAAATAAAGCCATCCCTAATAATTGAGATAATGGGATTTTTTCTAATGTGGATAGATATGAATTATTTTTCTCCTTAAGGATCATCCGTTATTTGGGTCGTTTTCTGCTAAAATCTGCGCCTTGCGCTTCTTTAGCGCACTGTCTATGGCTAACCTTTTGAATAAATTCATTATGACGAGAATACTCGCTGCGATAACCCTTTTGCTGAGTATCGTATTGACCATTTTGGTCACTATTTTTTGCTCCGTCCCGATCATCATTGCCGGGATTGTAAAACTATTGCTACCTGTGCCAGTCATTTGGCGAAAGGTTTCGCGTTTTTGTGATTTTATGATGTATTGCTGGTGTGAAGGTCTGGCGGTATTACTGCATCTGAACCCACACCTGCAATGGGAAGTTCACGGGCTGGAAGGGTTAAGTAAGAAGAACTGGTATCTGCTTATTTGTAACCACCGTAGTTGGGCAGATATTGTCGTACTGTGCGTGCTGTTTCGTAAGCACATTCCGATGAATAAATATTTCCTCAAGCAACAGCTGGCCTGGGTGCCATTTCTTGGCCTGGCGTGCTGGGCGCTGGATATGCCGTTTATGAAGCGTTATTCCCGCGCTTATTTATTACGTCATCCGGAGCGACGTGGTAAAGATGTTGAAACCACTCGGCGTTCTTGTGAAAAGTTTCGCCTGCATCCCACCACCATTGTCAATTTCGTTGAAGGCTCCCGTTTCACGCAAGAAAAACATCAGCAAACCCACTCCACTTTTCAAAACTTGTTGCCACCAAAGGCGGCAGGCATTGCGATGGCGCTAAATGTACTGGGTAAACAATTCGATAAACTGCTTAATGTTACGCTGTGTTATCCGGACAATAACCGTCAGCCGTTCTTCGATATGTTAAGCGGTAAACTGACGCGGATTGTCGTACATGTGGATTTACAGCCTATTGCCGATGAGTTACATGGCGACTACATCAATGACAAAAGCTTTAAGCGCCATTTTCAGCAATGGCTGAACTCACTGTGGCAGGAAAAAGACCGACTTCTGACGTCGTTGATGTCATCACAGCGGCAGGACAAGTAAATTTTGCTCGCCTCTGAATGAGCAGAGGCGAGTGAGTATTTTAATGAACAAAACGTCCGGCACGAGACATAAATTCTTCTTCGCTCATCTCCTGTCCGTTAAAAACAACTTTACCCGGTGTATAACGCAGTTGCAGCGAGGCGGTATTGTTGTCAATCGTGATTAACTGAAACATCTGACCTAAGGTCATCATCCCGCTGATTTGTTTATCAGCCCGCTTTTGCGCTTTTTCCGCATCCATTCCTTCAGATAAATTAAGCTGTTTTGCGGTTTCTGTGGCGACATTAAGCGGTAACTTCACATCAAAATTGAGCGATTTAATATCTTTGTTTGTGGATGATGAAGATTTGGCTGGGTCGGCAATACTGATATCCAGATTGGCATTTAGTTCGCCGAGTGCGTTCTTCCATTTTACCGGTTGTTTAATGGTCGGCTCACTTTTTTGTAATAACGGTAAATACTCTTTGAACAATGCAGCATTCACTTCTTGCAGAGCAACTTCATCGTTTGCTAACTCAGGGTGTGCAGCAAGCTGCTTCTGCATTGCAATGTTATACTGGATGATAAATTGGCGCACCGCTGAGGGATCAATAGATTCAGCAATCAATGACCACTCACCACTACCGAGTTGCTGATTCCCTTTTGTTAACTTATCAAGTTCGTAGGTCAGATTGACATTGATATAATCTTTGTCTTTAACGCGATCCAGCATGGTTTTTGCAACGAAAGCATCGATTTGGGCAACGTCTTCCCCGTGATTGATAATGTTAATCTGATTAAATTTCGACTCGCTTTCACCAACCGGAAATTTCTTTTCTTCTAATCGCGCCAGAGAATCAATGGTAAAACTTTTTGCCGTTACTTTGTTCATTGGTGATAATTGCAGAACAATATCTTCGACTTTGCCTTCAATATCCAGGTTAGACAATGAACTACCATCACCATTAAAAGTAAACTGGCCCTCACCAAAAGAAAACTTTCCATACTCTGCAGGGGCAACATCTAATGTCGTAGAGAATGAGCCACCAAACGCGAATCGCAATGTCGCTTCCACGGGCGATTTATTTTTCGCGGCGATAAATAGCGGTTGTGTCAGTTCATTATTCACTAAGTTCACTTTTGCCGCTGCCAGTGCTGGGATGACATTACCATGCATTAACATTGTGATGGGCAACGGACCGTGCTCAACATCCACATCAAATACAACTTTCTGGCCTGGCTTGATATTGAGATCGGGTGCACCGTTATCGAATGTCATTTGCATTTAAAAACGGGAATTAAAAAAGCCTTTGTCAAAATTTTGATAACTTAACGTCATATCGTAGGCATGTTCACCTTTCTTTTTAGCATCGTTAAAATCTTTAATAAATTTTCCGACACCAGGCTGAATTTGCGTACCTGTGTACCATGTGCCACCACCCCAGATTACGGCTAACGCAACAATAACACCTGTAGCTGACTTACGTATCATATAAATATTCCCTGATAAAACAGCAAAACTTTGAATATCCACTTATGCTGAAATAATGTCCAGCGGCAGGATGCATTATCAGAATGTATTTATATTTATTAAATAATAAAAAAAGCCCGTGAATATTCACGGGCTTTATGTAATTTACATTGAATTATTTTTTCTCGGACAGATATTTCACTGTATCAGCATACTGCTGAACAAAAACATCCATATTGCTGGTATCCATACCCTGCGGATTCAGCTGATATTTACCGTTAACAAACATCGCCGGAACGCCACGCAATTGCACGTCAGCTGCAGCTTTTTCCTGCTGAGCGACCAGAGATTTCACCACGAAGCTGTTCCACGCCGCGTCGTACTCTTCACCTTTAATACCTGCGTTGATAAATACATCGCGGATATCAGAAGCAGAACGAATGGTCTGGGTTTTCTGTACGCCTTCAAACAGCGGAACAGTCACTTTGTCTTCCACGCCCAGCGCCATCGCCACAGCCCATGCCTGAGTCAGATCTTTGCCCAGGTCACCACCCATGAAGTTGACGTGGTATTTAGTCATCTTCACGCCTTCCGGCAGTTTTTTCTTCACATTATCAGAAATATGCAGAACTTCTTCAAACTGATAGCAGTGCGGGCAGAAGAAAGAGAAAAACTCCAGCACTTGCGGCGCGCCAGCTACCGGTTTTTCCAGGGTAGTGTACTGTTTACCATCTTCATACTGCGCCGCCGATGCGCTAAACGCTAAAACTAAACCAGCCAGCGCCAGCCAAATCTTTTTCATGATCTACTCTCTCCGATTAATACATAGGTGTTAATTGCAAAGGGGGTTCTTGTAGAACTTTTGCCTGTTCTATAAAAGTCGCCGTCTGTCGCAGCCAGTAATCTTCCCCGGTTAACCACGGGAAATTTTTCGGGAACGCGGGATCAGCCCAACGCCGCATTAGCCAGGCAAGATAATAAACCAAACGCATGGCGCGTAAAGGTTCAATCAGTCCGATTTCAGCGGTGTCGAACTCGCTAAATTCTTCATAAGCTTCAATAATAGTTTCCAGTTGCATCCGCTGCTCGGCTTTATCGCCATTGAGCAACATCCACAAATCCTGAACGGCTGGACCATTACGTGCATCATCCAGATCAACAAACATTGGACCATCGCGCCAGAGAATATTCCCGGCGTGGCAGTCTCCATGTAGCCGCAGAACGGTGAAATCTTCCCGCCAGTGTGCTGTAACGGCGGCAATCAGCTCATCTGTCGCTTTCAGGAATGCCGCTTTCAACCCGGAAGGTATCAGTGTAGCGTCCTCAAACAGCTTGCGTGGCTCAATGAGATATTCGTTCAAACCGATGGTCGGGCGATGGATAAAAAGCTGTTTGCGCCCCGTCTGGTGCATACGCCCTAAATAACGCCCAACCGCTTCCATCTGATCGATATTATCAGCTTCGAACTGGCGACCACCGACGCTTGGAAAAACAGCGAAATAAAATCCCTGATGATTCAATAAAGTCTGACCGTTAAAGGCCACAGGTGCTGCGACCGGAACTTCATCATTTACCAGCTGCAACGCAAATTGATGTTCTTCGAGGATTTGATCGGCTGTCCAACGTTCAGGGCGATAAAATTTGACGACAAAACGTCGACGATCTTCGTCCTGAAATTGATAGACACGGTTTTCATAGCTGTTAAGCGGGGTAAGACCGGAATCCACCCGGATCCCATGCTCAAACAGAGCGTCCATGATGGTATCCGGGTGTAGTGTCTGGAAAGTAAAAGCGCTGTTATTCATCCCATCATCCGGAAAACATTACGAATGACGAAGGATATCATTTCACGATGATTTTGGTGGCGCCGCTTACAAGCTTTTACTCTTTAATTACGCCGCGAGCGCGTAACAGCGCCGTTTTGAAGTCTTCTTCATAATCTTTCTGCAAACCCGGGATCACCGCATCTTTCGCGGAATCACGCATTTTCAGGTGATAGATCAGAATGTCATCCGTCAAATCCGCCAGTTCGCCGTCAAAACCTGACTCTTTCGCCAGTTTCTGCAAAAATTGCAACAGGTTAAGGTCTGGCTCTTTTTGCCAGGCTGGCTGGAGGAGTTCAATAACTTCATTCAGACGTTTACATTTCATAGTAATGCTCCTTACTCTTGAGACAGACACGTTAGCAGGGTCAATCCCACAATAAAAGAGGCGATATCGGTGAATCTGATGACGACGATAACAGGCGTTGTGCTGGCAGGCGGTAAAGCCAGACGAATGGGCGGCGTAGATAAAGGATTGCTTGAATTAAACGGCAAACCATTATGGCAACATGTCGCTGACGCGCTTATGACGCAGCTCTCTCACGTCGTGGTTAATGCTAATCGTCATCAGGAAATCTATCAGGCAGGCGGTCTGAAAGTGATTGAAGATTCACTGGCGGATTACCCAGGCCCTCTGGCAGGGATGCTTTCAGTAATGCAGCAGGAAGCTGGTGAGTGGTTTTTGTTTTGTCCGTGCGATACGCCTTACATTCCCCATGATTTAGCCGCCCGGCTTAATCATCAGCGCAAAGATGCGCCTGTCGTGTGGGTCCATGACGGTGAACGCGATCACCCGACTATTGCTCTGGTAAACCGCGCTATTGAGCCTTTATTACTAGAATATCTGCAAGCAGGAGAACGCCGGGTAATGGCATTTATGCGTCTGGCTGGCGGTCATGCGGTTGATTTCAGCGATCATAAAGATGCATTTGTTAACGTGAATACGCCAGAGGAGCTTGCCCGATGGCAGGAAAAACGATGATACCGTTACTCGCCTTTGCCGCGTGGAGTGGTACCGGAAAAACTACGCTTTTGAAACAACTGATCCCGGCATTATGCGCCAGAGGGATCCGTCCAGGGCTGATTAAGCATACGCACCATGATATGGATGTTGATAAGCCAGGCAAAGATAGCTATGAGCTGCGCAAGGCTGGCGCGGCACAAACCATCGTTGCCAGCCAGCAACGATGGGCCTTGATGACGGAAACACCAGACGAAGAAGAGCTGGATCTACATTTTCTCGCAAGTCGAATGGATACCTCAAAGCTGGATTTGATTCTGGTCGAAGGGTTTAAGCATGAAGAGATCGCAAAGATTGTGCTGTTTCGCGATAGAGCCGGACATCGACCGGAAGAATTAGTGATAGACAGACATGTTATTGCTGTAGCCAGTGATGTGCCGCTTAATCTTGATGTCGCATTACTGGATATTAATGATGTTGAGGGGCTGGCTGATTTTGTGGTGGAGTGGATGCAAAAGCAGGACGGATAAGCAAGAGCAGGCTGGATAAGACGCGCCAGCGTCGCATCCGGCATTTTTTTGCACCAACGCAAAAAGGCCATCCGTCAGGATGGCCTTTCGCTTTATTTGATGCCTGGCAGTTCCCTACTCTCGCATGGGGAGACCCCACACTACCATCGGCGCTACGGCGTTTCACTTCTG
>NZ_JAVUPQ010000027.1:0-48321 GCF_032029835.1 Escherichia sp. AM3
ATCGGTGGAGCTGCATGACAAAGTCATCGGGCATTATCTGAACATAAAACACTATCAATAAGTTGGAGTCATTACCTTAATCGTGAACTACAGAATATATTCAACCAAGAAATAGAATAATATACTCTAAATAATTCAAATTGGTCCGATCCGGCGCAACGTCCCAATGGCCTGGATTATAAATCTCATTATCTTAATTGCAACGGGGTCCAGCCGTGGTTATAATTCGTTCGTTGGAACACGATGTTGCACAGGCTGTGGTGTTAGGCCTGAAAATAGTAAATAAAAGAACCTGCCTCACCAGCAGGTTTTTTTATTTACTGTGATCTGCTTTCCAGATATTTTTCGCTCAAACAACTAATGCGCCAAACATTTATTGCGCGTAAAATATCGTTTATTTCATTAATACATTTCAGGGATGAATATATGTCACCGCAGAATAATCATCTGCAGCGTCCGCCTGCTGCTGTGTTATACGCCGATGAACTGGCAAAATTAAAACAAAATGATAACGCACCTTGCCCGCCCGGTTGGCAGTTAAGTTTGCCTGCGGCCCGTGCTTTTATCCTTGGCGACGAAGCGCAAAATATCAGCCGTAAAGTGGTGATTAGCCCCTCCGCTGTCGAACGTATGTTAGTCACTCTTGCTACCGGCCGCGGTTTGATGTTGGTGGGGGAACCGGGTACCGCAAAATCTCTTCTTTCTGAATTACTGGCAACCGCTATTAGCGGCGATGCCGGGTTAACCATCCAGGGCGGGGCATCTACCACCGAAGATCAAATCAAGTATGGCTGGAACTACGCCCTGCTTATCAATCATGGTCCGTCAACGGAAGCGCTGGTCCCTGCCCCGCTTTATCAGGGAATGCGCGACGGCAAAATCGTCCGTTTCGAAGAGATAACGCGTACACCGCTGGAAGTGCAGGACTGTCTGTTAGGTATGCTTTCTGACAGGGTGATGACGGTGCCGGAACTCACTGGTGAAGCCAGTCAGCTCTATGCGCGAGAAGGCTTTAATATTATTGCCACTGCCAATACCCGCGATCGCGGCGTCAATGAAATGAGTGCTGCGCTAAAGCGTCGCTTCGATTTTGAAACGGTTTTTCCGATTATGGATTTCGCCCAGGAGTTGGAACTGGTCGCCAGTGCTTCGGCGCGTTTGCTGGCCCATAGCGGTATTCCGCATAAAGTGCCTGACGCGGTACTGGAATTACTGGTCCGCACCTTCCGCGATCTGCGTGCCAACGGCGAAAAGAAAACGTCAATGGATACACTGACAGCGATTATGTCCACCGCTGAAGCCGTGAACGTGGCCCATGCTGTGGGCGTCCGCGCCTGGTTTTTAGCGAATCGCGCGGGGGAGCCTGCCGACCTGGTGGAATGTATTGCCGGAACCATCGTCAAAGATAACGAAGAAGATCGCGCGCGTCTGCGCCGTTACTTCGAACAGCGTGTCGCCACACATAAAGAAGCTCACTGGCAGGCTTATTATCAAGCCCGCCACCGCCTGCCGTGAGGAAAGATGCATGAGCGAGCCGTTAATTGTCGGCATCCGGCATCATAGTCCGGCCTGCGCCCGGCTGGTGAAATCGTTAATCGAAAGCCAGCGGCCACGATACGTGTTGATTGAAGGCCCGGCTGATTTTAATGACCGGGTAGACGAACTGTTTTTAGCCCACCAGCTTCCGGTAGCTATTTACAGTTATTGCCAGTATCAGGACGGTGCAGCCCCCGGGCGTGGTGCCTGGACGCCATTTGCTGAATTTTCGCCGGAGTGGCAGGCGCTACAAGCCGCACGTCGCATTCAGGCACAAACTTACTTCATCGATTTGCCTTGCTGGGCGCAGAGTGAAGAAGAGGACGATTCGCCTGATACGCAAGATGAAAGCCAGGCCTTACTGCTGCGTGCCACCCGCATGGATAACAGCGATACCCTGTGGGATCACTTGTTCGAAGATGAAAGCCAGCAAACTGCATTACCCTCTGCGCTGGCGCACTATTTTGCCCAACTGCGGGGCGACGCCTCCGGCGATGCGCTCAATCGTCAGCGCGAAGCCTTTATGGCCCGCTGGATTGGATGGGCGATGCAGCAAAATAATGGCGACGTGTTAGTTGTCTGCGGTGGCTGGCACGCTCCGGCACTGGCAAAGATGTGGCGCGAATGCCCTCAGAAAATTAACAAGCCAGAATTGCCCTCGCTGGCAGATGCCGTTACAGGTTGTTATCTCACACCCTACAGTGAAAAGCGCCTTGATGTGCTGGCAGGATACCTTTCAGGAATGCCTGCCCCGGTATGGCAAAACTGGTGCTGGCCGTGGGGCTTGCAGAAGGCCGGTGAACAACTGCTAAAAACTATCCTTACCCGTTTGCGCCAGCACAAATTGCCCGCTTCTACCGCGGATATGGCTGCCGCTCATCTGCATGCGATGGCGCTGGCACAGTTGCGCGGTCATACACTACCGTTACGCACTGACTGGCTGGATGCCATAGCAGGCTCGCTGATTAAAGAAGCCCTGAACGCGCCGTTGCCGTGGAGCTATCGCGGCGTTATTCATCCCGATACCGATCCGATTCTGCTAACGTTGATAGACACATTAGCGGGTGACGGATTCGGTAAACTTGCCCCTTCTACGCCACAACCGCCTCTGCCAAAAGATGTCACCTGCGAACTGGAACGTACCGCAATCTCCCTTCCGGCGGAGCTTACCTTAAATCGCTTTACCCCCGATGGGCTGGCGCAAAGTCAGGTGTTACATCGGCTGGCAATACTGGAGATCCCTGGGATTGTACGCCAGCAGGGAAGTACACTGACACTTGCAGGCAACGGTGAAGAACGCTGGAAATTAACCCGCCCGCTTAGCCAGCATGCGGCATTGATTGAGGCCGCCTGTTTTGGTGCCACACTCCAGGAAGCCGCACGCAATAAATTAGAAGCCGATATGCTGGACGCGGGCGGAATCGGCAGTATCACCACATGTCTTAGCCAGGCGGCGTTAGCGGGTCTGGCGTCCTTCAGTCAACAATTACTGGAGCAACTCACACTATTAATCGCCCAGGAAAATCAATTTGCCGAAATGGGCCAGGCGCTGGAAGTGCTATATGCCTTATGGCGGCTGGATGAAATTAGCGGTATGCAAGGCGCGCAGATATTACAAACGACGTTATGCGCGGCTATCGATCGCACGCTGTGGCTGTGTGAATCTAACGGCAGACCGGATGAAAAGGAGTTTCACGCTCACCTGCATAGCTGGCAAGCGCTTTGCCATATCCTGCGCGATCTACATAGCGGCGTTAATTTACCCGGCGTTTCTCTTTCTGCGGCGGTAGCCTTACTGGAGCGACGCAGTCAGGCGATTCATGCCCCGGCGCTGGATCGCGGCGCGGCTCTTGGCGCACTAATGCGTCTGGAACATCCCAACGCCAGTGCCGAAGCGGCGCTGACGATGCTGGCGCAGTTATCCCCGGCACAATCCGGTGAGGCGCTGCACGGTTTGCTGGCATTAGCCCGTCATCAACTGGCCTGTCAACCTGCATTTATCGCCGGTTTCAGCAGTCATTTAAATCAACTAAGTGACGACGATTTTATTAACGCCCTGCCCGATTTACGCGCGGCAATGGCCTGGCTACCGCCACGAGAACGCGGGACGCTGGCGCATCAGGTGCTTGAGCATTACCAGCTTGCGCAGCTTCCTGTTTCAGCGCTGCAAATGCCGTTGCATTGTCCACCACAGGCCATTGCACATCATCAACAACTCGAACAGCAGGCACTGGCATCGCTGCAACACTGGGGAGTTTTCCATGTCTGAACTGAACGATCTTCTGACCACCCGTGAGCTACAACGCTGGCGATTAATTCTTGGCGAAGCGGCAGAAACGACGCTTTGTGGGCTGGATGACAACGCCCGGCAGATAGACCACGCGCTGGAATGGCTGTATGGGCGCGATCCTGAACGGCTCCAGCGTGGTGAACGCTCCGGTGGATTAGGTGGCTCAAATCTCACCACCCCTGAGTGGATCAACAGTATTCACACGCTGTTTCCGCAACAGGTGATTGAGCGGCTGGAAAGCGATGCCGTACTGCGCTATGGCATTGAAGATGTGGTGACGAATCTCGACGTGCTGGAACGTATGCAGCCTTCTGAAAGCCTGCTACGCGCCGTTTTGCATACCAAACATCTGATGAACCCCGAAGTACTGGCTACCGCCCGCCGGATAGTGCGCCAGGTTGTTGAAGAAATTATGGCTCGACTGGCAAAGGAAGTTCGTCAGGCTTTTTCTGGTGTCCGCGATCGCCGTCGCCGCTCATCTATTCCACTGGCGCGAAACTTTGATTTCAAAAGTACTCTACGCGCCAACCTGCAACACTGGCACCCACAACACGGCAAGTTGTATATCGAATCCCCCCGCTTTAACAGCCGCATTAAACGCCAAAGCGAACAATGGCAACTGGTCTTACTGGTTGATCAAAGCGGCTCGATGGTCGATTCGGTGATCCACTCTGCGGTGATGGCGGCCTGTTTATGGCAGTTACCCGGCATTCGTACCCATCTGGTCGCTTTTGACACCAGTGTGGTTGATCTCACGGCAGACGTTGCCGATCCGGTAGAGTTATTAATGAAAGTGCAATTAGGCGGCGGAACCAATATCGCCAGTGCCGTGGAGTATGGTCGGCAACTTATTGAACAACCAGCGAAAAGCGTCATTATCCTCGTGAGCGATTTTTACGAAGGGGGTTCATCATCATTACTGACGCATCAGGTGAAAAAGTGTGTCCAGAGCGGCATCAAAGTGCTGGGACTGGCAGCGCTCGATAGCACAGCAACACCTTGCTATGACCACGATACGGCCCAGGCGCTGGTAAATGTCGGCGCACAAATAGCCGCCATGACACCGGGCGAGCTGGCATCATGGCTTGCGGAGAATCTTCAGTCATGAATTCACTACGTCCGGAATTATTAGAACTGACACCGCAGGCCCTGACGGCGTTAAGCAATGCCGGTTTTGTTAAGCGCAGTCTTAAGGAACTGGAAAATGGCAACGTCCCGGAAATCAGCCATGAGAACGGCGCTTTAATCGCCACCTTCAGTGACGGTGTCCGTACCCAGCTGGCGAACGGCCAGGCACTGAAAGAGGCTCAGTGCAGCTGCGGGGCCAGCGGTATGTGCCGTCATCACGTGATGCTGGTGTTAAGTTATCAACGACTTTGTGCTACCGCCCAGCCTACGGGAAAAGAAGAGGAATGGGATCCGGCAATCTGGCTGGAAGAACTGGCTACCCTTCCCGATGCCACCCGCAAACGCGCACAGGCGCTGGTCGCTAAAGGCATCACCATTGAGTTGTTCTGTGCGCCGGGTGAAATTCCCTCTGCCCGCTTACCGATGAGCGATGTGCGTTTTTATTCCCGCAGCAGTATTCGTTTCGCCCGTTGTGATTGTATTGAAGGCACACTTTGCGAACATGTCGTACTGGCTGTGCAGGCCTTCGTCGAGGCCAAAACTCAGCAAGCGGAATTTAACCATTTGATCTGGCAGATGCGCAGCGAACACGTCACATCATCTGACGATCCGTTTGCCAGCGAAGAAGGCAAAACGTGTCGTCAATATGTTCAGCAATTAAGCCAGGCATTATGGCTGAGCGGCATCAGCCAGCCGCTTATTCACTACGAGGCCGCTTTCAGCCGCGCGCAGCAAGCGGCGGAACGCTGCAACTGGCGATGGGTGAGTGAATCGCTACGGCAACTGCGCGCCAGCGTTGATGCCTTCCACGCCCGCGCAAGCCATTATCATGCCGGAGAATGCTTGTGTCAGCTTGCGGCATTAAACAGTCGATTAAATTGCGCACACGAAATGGCGCAGCGCGACAGTGTTGGTGAAATTCCTCCCATGCCGTGGCGCACGGTCGTTGGCGCAGGCATTGCCGGAGAAGCAAAGCTTGATCATCTGCGGCTGGTGTCTTTAGGTATGCGTTGCTGGCAGGATATTGAGCATTATGGTTTACGCATCTGGTTTACCGATCCCGACACCGGCAGTATTTTGCACCTTTCGCGCAGTTGGCCGCGAAGCGAACAGGAAAACTCACCGGCAGCTACGCGTCGGCTGTTTAGTTTTCAGGCTGGCGCACTGGCGGGTGGGCAAATTGTTTCACAAGCAGCAAAACGCAGTGCCGATGGCGAGCTGCTGTTAGCTACCCGCAACCGCTTAAGCAGCGTTGTGCCGCTGTCGCCTGATGCCTGGCAAATGTTGAGCGCGCCGTTACGCCAGCCGGGCATTGTGGCTTTGCGGGAATATTTACGCCAGCGTCCCCCCGCCTGCATACGGCCTCTTAATCAGGTCGATAACTTATTTATTCTGCCGGTCGCTGAGTGTATTTCGCTCGGTTGGGATAGCAGCCGCCAGACGCTGGATGCGCAGGTCATTAGCGGCGAAGGTGAAGATAATCTGCTGACGTTATCACTGCCAGCCTCAGCCAGCGCGCCTTATGCCGTTGAACGCATGGCGGCGCTTTTGCAACAAACAGAGGACCCCGTGTGTCTGGTTTCTGGCTTTGTCAGTTTTGTAGAGGGGCAATTGACACTGGAACCACAGGTAATGATGACAAAGACTCGTGCCTGGGCGCTGGACGCTGAAACTGCGCCTGTGGCACCGCTACCTTCTGCCAGCGTTTTGCCTGTGCCGTCTACTGCTCATCAGTTGCTGATACGCTGCCAGGCGTTACTTATTCAACTGCTCCATAACGGCTGGCGCTATCAGGAACAAAGTGCTATTGGTCAGGCAGAGTTGCTGGCGAATGACCTCACCGCCGTGGGTTTTTATCGGCTGGCACATGTGTTGGGACAATTTCGTAATACAGAAAGCGAGGCACGGGTAGAAGCAATGAATAACGTTGTTTTGCTTTGCGAACAATTATTCCCCATGCTTCAGCAACAAGGATGAAATAGTGCTTTTTACTAAGAGTTCTACTCCAGTTCCGGACTGCTCACGCCACGGTATTAGGCATATCCTATATAGCCCCTGGTGAGAGTCACCAGTTCCTTGATTAAATAAAATGGAGTTTTACATGAAGGCTTTCAATAAGCTGTTTTCCCTTGTTGTTGCATCTGTTCTGGTTTTCTCTCTTGCTGGCTGCGGTGACAAAGAAGAATCGAAGAAATTCAGCGCCAATCTGAACGGCACTGAAATTGCCATTACCTATGTCTACAAAGGTGACAAGGTGCTTAAGCAATCTTCTGAAACCAAAATTCAATTTGCCTCCATAGGTGCTACCACCAAAGAAGATGCTGCCAAGACACTTGAGCCGTTAAGCGCCAAATACAAAAACATCGCGGGTGTTGAAGAAAAATTAACCTATACCGATACCTACGCGCAGGAAAACGTGACTATCGATATGGAAAAAGTGGATTTTAAAGCCCTGCAGGGTATTTCAGGAATCAACGTTTCTGCTGAAGATGCCAAAAAAGGTATCACTATGGCGCAAATGGAACTGGTGATGAAAGCCGCTGGTTTTAAAGAAGTGAAATAATCTGTCGGCGGCCATGTTTCGCATGGCCGCCATACCCGTCTTAGCTTTTCTTCACATGCTGGCGCGCTGCCAGTCCACGCAGAAAATAACGTAAAAATTGATCGCCGCATTCGCGGAAGTTTTTATGATCCGGTGCACGCATCATCGCCGTAATTTCCGGCATCGAAACGCGGAACTGCTGTTCGGTGAGGATCGCCAGAATGTCATCGGTTTTCAGCGAAAACGCGATGCGTAATTTTTTCAGCACGATGTTGTTATTAATGCGACGTTCCGGCTCCAGTGCCGGAGCAGACTCATCCTTGCCGCGTTTTTCATAAATCAGGCCATTGAGGAATGACGACAAAACAATGTCCGGACAACGCTGAAAACCCTCTTCGTCTTCTTTACGTAGCCAGACGGCGATCTGTTCCGCGGTGGCTTCGACATTACCCAGCGCCAGAATACGCACCAGGTCATTATTATTGGCTTTCAAAATGTAGCGCACGCTGCGCAGAATATCGTTACTTAGCATGAGGCCTTCAGGTGTTGATGAGGCAAAAAGCCATTTTAGCAGTCTTTTACAGGCCAATCGCCTCTTTTAAGCTTTTCAGATAACGGCGGCTGACCGGCACGGTTAAGCCATTACGCAAAATCAACTCGGCCTGGCCGTTATCTTCCAGACGAATCTCCTGTAAATGCGCGAGGTTAACCAGATACTGACGATGGCAGCGCAGTAGTGGTGTACGACTTTCCAGGGTACGTAATGTCAATTCGGTAAAGCCCTCTTTCCCTTCGTGGCTGGTAACGTAGACACCGCTCATCCGACTGCTGACAAATGCCACATCTTTCATTTGCAGCAAATAAATCCGACTATGCCCAGTACAAGGGATAAATTTCAGCGCCTGTTGATTTTCTGGTAACAGCGAAACATCCTGCTTGCTGCGTTCCTGCCGCAAACGCGCCAGCGTTTTCTCCAGTCGCGCTTCATCAATTGGCTTCAGCAGATAATCAAAGGCGTGTTCTTCAAAGGCTTTAATGGCGTATTCGTCAAACGCGGTGAGAAAAACAATATACGGACGATGTTCCGGGTCGAGCATCCCCACCATTTCCAGACCACTGATGCGCGGCATCTGGATATCGAGAAACAGCACATCCGGGCGCAGTTTATGCACCGCGCCGATCCCTTCCACGGCGTTTGAACACTCACCAACGATTTCAATATCGCTCTGCTCCTGCAAAAATACGCGCAGGTTCTCCCGTGCTAACGGTTCATCATCGACAATTAAGACTTTAATCATGCCTCGTCCCTCCATGGTAGTCGTAACGTTATTCGGGTGTAACTATCAGGCTCACAGGCGACGCTTATCCCATAGTCATCGCCAAACCGTTCACGTAAACGCTTATCCACCAGATTCATCCCCAGCCCACTGGCATTGGTTACCGGTTGATACAAACCGGCATTGTCTTCGATCTCCAGCATTAAATGTTGCCCCTCACGTCGGGCGCTGATTGCCACTCGCCCTGTATCCAGCAGTTGTGATGTCCCATGTTTAATGGCGTTTTCCACTATCGGTTGCAGGGTAAACGCGGGCAATTGCTGCTGGGATAATTCTTGCGGAATAGCAATGTTGACCTGCAACCGCGACTGGAAGCGCGCCTTTTCAATTTGCAGATAAGCATTCACATGTTCAATTTCGTCGGCGAGAGTAACAAACTCCGAAGGCCGCTTTAAGTTTTTGCGGAAAAAAGTGGAAAGATACTGCACCAGCTGGCTGGCCTGTTCGCTGTCGCGACGGATCACCGCTTTAATGGTGTTAAGCGCATTAAACAAAAAATGGGGATTCACCTGGGCGTGAAGCAGTTTGATCTCTGACTGGGTGAGCATCGCTTTTTGCCGCTCATATTGCCCGGCAAGGATCTGCGCCGAAAGCAGTTGCGCAATCCCCTCACCCAACGTGCGGTTGATTGAACTGAATAAACGGTTTTTGGCTTCATACAATTTGATGGTGCCCATCACCCGCTGATTTTCACCACGCAACGGAATTACCAGCGTCGACCCCAGTTTGCATTGCGGATGCAAAGAGCAACGGTAAGGTACTTCGTTGCCATCAGCGTAGACCACTTCACCGGTTTCAATCGCTTTTAAGGTATAAGTCGAAGAAATCGGTTTGCCGGGTAAATGGTGGTCGTCACCAATTCCGGTAAAGGCTAGCAATTTCTCTCGATCGGTAATCGCGACTGCACCAATATCCAGCTCCTGATACAGCACCTGTGCCACTTTCATGCTGTTCACTTCGTTAAACCCCTGGCGCAAAATGCCTTCCGTCGAGGCCGCCACTTTCAGCGCAGTGGCAGAAAAAGCTGAAGTGTATTTTTCAAACATCGCGCGTTTATCGAGCAATATACGCATAAACAGCGCCGCGCCGACGGTATTGGTGACCATCATTGGCGCAGCAATATTACTCACCAGACGTACCGCATCTTCATAAGGTCGGGCGATCGCCAGGATGATCAACATTTGCACCATTTCAGCGACGAACGTGACGGCACCGGCGGTAATGGGGTTAAAGACTTTATCAGTGCGCCCGCGACGGATCAGAATGCTGTGTACCAGGCCGCCGAGCAATCCTTCAACGATGGTTGAGATCATGCAACTTAGCGCGGTCATGCCCCCCATCGAATATCGATGTAAGCCGCCGGTCAGACCAACCAGCCCACCGACGACCGGACCGCCGAGTAAGCCGCCCATTACCGCGCCTATCGCACGGGTATTGGCAATAGAATCGTCAATGTGCAACCCAAACCAGGTGCCCATGATGCAGAAGATGGAAAAGACGATGTAGCAGAGAAATTTATGCGGCAGACGAACCGTGACCTGCATTAACGGTATGAATAATGGCGTTTTACTCATTAACCACGCAATGACTAAAAAAACGCACATCTGCTGAAGCAGCAGCAACACCAGATTAAAATCGTACATACCCGCAAACCACACTTCCCTTTAAAACGCGTAACATACATTGCCTGCGTTTAACTTTCTTTGAACTCTTGCAGAAAAATGAGAATTCGTGAGTACGATCACTCAAAATCGCCTGGCAAAAATAAAATCACCCTATAGATGCACAAAAAACGGGCAAAACTACCTGGTTCGCAAAACTGCGTCTAAAGTTAAACCGGGACCTCGCGAGCAAGGGTGAGACGATGGCGCTTTACACAATTGGTGAAGTGGCGTTGCTTTGTGATATTAATCCTGTCACGTTACGCGCGTGGCAGAGGCGTTACGGATTGCTGAAACCGCAACGGACAGACGGCGGTCATCGGCTGTTCAACGATGCCGATATTGACCGGATCCGCGAGATCAAACGCTGGATCGACAACGGCGTGCAGGTCAGCAAAGTTAAAATGCTGCTCAGTAATGAAAATGTTGATGTGCAGAACGGCTGGCGCGATCAGCAAGAAACATTACTGACTTACCTGCAAAGCGGCAATCTACATAGCCTGCGAACGTGGATCAAAGAGCGCGGTCAGGATTACCCCGCCCAGACACTCACCACACATCTGTTTATTCCTCTGCGCCGACGGCTTCAGTGCCAACAACCGACTCTCCAGGCGCTGCTGGCGATCCTCGACGGCGTACTGATCAACTACATCGCCATTTGTCTGGCTTCGGCACGTAAAAAACAGGGTAAAGATGCGCTGGTGGTTGGCTGGAATATTCAGGATACCACCCGTCTGTGGCTGGAGGGCTGGATTGCCAGTCAACAAGGATGGCGCATTGATGTCCTCGCCCACTCGCTCAATCAACTACGCCCTGAACTATTCGAAGGCCGTACATTGCTGGTGTGGTGCGGTGAAAATCGAACCTCCGCCCAACAGCAGCAACTCACCAGTTGGCAAGAACAAGGCCATGATATTTTCCCACTCGGCATTTAATGATTCGTTAACAAATGCGCTTTACTGTACAATCCTTTCGTTAACATAAGGAGTGCATTATGCGCATAGCTAAAATTGGGGTCATCGCCCTGTTCCTGTTTATGGCGTTAGGCGGAATTGGTGGCGTCATGCTCGCAGGTTATACCTTTATTTTGCGTGCTGGCTAAGCGCCTGCACCAGCCTTTCAAACAGGCGGTCTGCGATGATCGCCGCCAGTGCCACCAGTAACGCCCCCTGGATCACATACGCGGTATTAAATCCGCTAAGCCCGATGATGATGGGCGTACCCAGCGTGCTGGCCCCTACCGTTGAGGCGATCGTCGCCGTACCAATGTTGATAATCACCGAAGTTCGCACGCCCGCCAGAATCACCGGAGCCGCCAGCGGTAGCTCGACCTTACGCAGTCGCTGACCACGACTCATTCCCATACCTTTCGCAACTTCTGTCACGCTGGCATCAATCGCTCCCAGCCCGGCAAGTGTCGCCTGCAGGACGGGCAGCACACCGTAAAGGATCAAGGCGATAATCGCTGGTTGCAGACCAAAGCCGATCACCGGAACGGCGATCGCCAGCACTGCGACGGGCGGAAAAGTCTGTCCAACGGCGGCAATAGTTTCCACCAGTGGGCGAAATTCCGCGCCCCACGGGCGAGTGACAGCAATTCCGGCACCAGTGCCAATGATCACCGCAAACAAACTCGAAATTCCCACCAGCCAGAAATGAGCCAGTGCCAGAGCTGCAAAACTTTCTTGCTGATAAACGGGTCGTGGCAGTTGTGGGAACAAGGCAGCAAACAGCGGCTGGCTGTAAGGCAGCCAGAAAATCAGCGCCACAAACAGAGCAATGAGCCAGAACAGCGGATCGCGCAACATCTTCATACGCTTACGCCTCCACCAGCAGATCCTGAAAATGCAGCGTGCCGCAAGGCTGGCCCTGCATGTTCACCACCGGCAGCACCTCGCATCCCCGCGCAACAAACAGAGAGAGCGCATCGCGTAGCGTCATCTCTTCTGCCAGTGCCTCACCATCTGCTCGTTCTTCGCGACGCACGTAATCCGCCACACTACGTAACGAAAGCAGGCGCACACCCAGTTCACTACGTCCAAAAAACTGGCGGACAAAATCATTCGCCGGACGAGTCAGCATCGTCAGCGGATTGCCCTGCTGCACTACTTCACCGTGATCCATCAATACCAGATGTTCTGCCAGCCGTAGCGCCTCATCAATATCATGAGTGACCAGCACAATGGTACGCCCCAGCAAACGGTGAATGCGCGTCATCTCTTGTTGCAACGCGCCGCGCGTTACCGGGTCCAGTGCGCCAAAAGGTTCATCCATTAGTAAGACTTGCGGATCGGCAGCCAGTGCACGCGCCACTCCCACACGTTGCTGCTGACCACCGGAAAGCTGATGCGGATAACGCTCACGCAAATTTGACTCCAGCCCCAGTAGCGCCATTAATTCGTCGATACGATCGTCAATCCGCGCCCGCGACCATTTTTGTAATTGCGGCACGGTAGCGATGTTTTGCGCCACGCTCCAGTGGGGGAACAGGCCAATAGATTGAATGGCATAGCCCATCCGGCGGCGCAACTCCAGTACTGGCAGCGAGCGAATTTCTTCTCCGGCAAAGCGGATCACTCCGCTGTCATGCTCCACCAGGCGGTTAATCATTTTCAGGGTGGTGGATTTGCCGGAGCCAGATGTGCCAATCAGCACCGAAAAACTCCCTTCCTGAAAATTGAGATTGAGATCGTTAACGGCTTTTTGTGCGCCGAACAGTTTGCTGACATGGCTAAATTCAATCATTACGTTTCACCTTCAGCAGTGCGATAAGCAAATCGAACAGCGCGTCGGTAAGCACCGCCAGAACAATTACCGGGATCACCCCCAGCAACACTAAATCAATGGCGCTGCTTAGCAGCCCCTGGAAAACCAGCGCACCAAAACCGCCTGCGCCGATTAACGCCGCAATCACCGCCATACCTACAGTTTGCACCATCACCACCCGCAGGCTGCGCAGAAATACCGGTAACGCCAGTGGTAACTGAACATGCAGGAATCGCCGCGCCCCGCTCATGCCCATCGCTCTGGCGCTCTCCAGCACATCGCGCGGGATCTGGTTCAAGCCGACTACCACGCCGCGCACCAGCGGCAGCAAGGCATAGAGCACCAGCGCAATCAGTGCGGGTGTCATTCCGGTTCCTGCTATGCCGAGCTTCCCCAGCCACGGAAAGGCCGTCACCAGCGCGGCAAGCGGCGCAATCAACAGGCCAAAGAGCGCCACCGAAGGCACGGTCTGAATGACATTGAGCAGAGAAAAAATTGCCCCCTGCCGAGCAGTGGAAAAGTAGCACCAGATGCCCAACGGCACACCAATCACTAACGCAGGCAGCACCGCACCAAACAGCAACGTCAGATGTTGTGCCAGCGCGTCGTCAAACACATCCTGACGGTTGGCGTATTCTTTCATTAGTGAGAGATCGTTAAGCGTGCCGGAGTACAGCAACCACAGCGGAATAATGGCAATCTGCATATGCAACAACCAGCGCCACAGCGGATGCGTGGAGATTCGGCGGATGGCATCGCTACAGGCCAGCAATGCCAGCGCCGCAGCCAGCCAGAAACCACTGCCGAGGCTGGTACGCGCCAGCGCACTGCCATTTTGCGCCAGTTGGGTCGCCGCCTTTCCAGCTCCCCACACCAGCAATACGAAGACGAATTGCGCCAGAATGAGTGCACAAATGCTGCCTTTTTTACCGGGAATAAAACAGGCCGTCAGCCAGGCGCAACCAACGCCCACCAGCATCCAGATCGTTTGCGGCCACAGCTGCCAGAGATGACGCCCCTCACCCGAAACTAAACGATTAGGCGCGTAACTGATAAACGGCAGCGCCGCTGCGATTGCCGTCAGCAACAGCAGCAGCGCCAGAACAGGATTAATACGGAAATAAGTCACGGGAAATTACTTCGTCCACCCTTTTTGTTTCAGGTAGTCGGCAGCCACTTTTTTGGCATCCAGTCCTTCCACAGCAATGCTGGCATTCAGTTGCTGCAATGTTTTTGCATCGAGGCTGGCGAAGACTGGCTGTAGCCACTGTGCCATTTGCGGATACTCCCTCAACACCGACTCACGCACCACTGGTGCAGGCGCGTAGATAGGTTGCACACCTTGCGGATCGCTTAAGGTTTGCAGCCCCAGCGCCGCTACCGGGCCGTCAGTGCCGTAAGCCATTGCAGCATTAACGCCAGAGGTTTGCTGGGCAGCGGCTTTGATCGTCACCGCCGTGTCGCCACCAGCCAGTGACAGCAACTGATCCTGACCGAGCTTAAAGCCATAGGCTTTTTCAAACGCGGGTAACGCATCGGCGCGTTCGATAAACTCTGCCGAGGCTGCCAGTTTGAAGGTGCCGCCCTCTTGCAGATAACGACTCAGGTCGGCAAGCGAAGTGAGTTTATTTTTCTCTGCCACATCCTGACGCACGGCGATAGTCCAGGTGTTATTTGCAGGCGCGGGCGTCAGCCAGATTAACTTGTTGTGCTCCGAATCGAGCTTTTTGACTTTCTCGTAACCTTGCTGCGCGTTTTTCCACGCTGCATCGTTTTCATCTTTAAAGAAGAAAGCGCCATTGCCGGTATATTCCGGATAGATATCCAGTTCACCGGAAGTAATCGCCCCGCGCACCACAGGAGTCGTTCCGAGTTGCACTTTATTCACCGTCGGTACGCCGTGGCTTTCCAGCACCTGCAAAATGATATTGCCGAGTAGCGCACCTTCGGTATCGATTTTTGAACCGACTTTAACGGGGGAAGCCGCCTGTAGCGGCAGGCTCACGGCTGCCAACATAACCAGTGAACCTGCCCAGAGCTTTAAGAGTGGCATGATGCTTTCCTCATTCTTTTACTGTTGTTTTCAGCGAATTAAGAGAAAAGCATAGTTGATAATGGCGGGGTTAGCTTGAGCGGAAGGATTCAGTTGCAGAATCAGATAAATACTTAAGAGGCATATTCGGTCCGGCGTTTCCTGCCGGATGCGGCGCGAGCGCCTTATCCGGCCTACAAAGGGCGAAAATTCAGCAAGTTAAGATATGAACATCAGGCAAAGGGCGCAAACGTCGCGCCCTTACAAAAGCATTACAGCAACTCAAACTCGCCTTTCTTAACGCGTGCGGAATCAGTGCCGATAAAGACATTGAACTTGCCAGGCTCGGCGTCATATTTCATCTGTTGATTCCAGAACTTCAGCGCCTCAATATCAATCGGGAAGCTGACGGTCTGAGTTTCGCCCGGCTTCAGGGTGATTTTCTCAAAGCCTTTCAGCTGTTTCACAGGGCGACTCATGGAAGCCGTCACATCCTGCAAGTACATCTGCACTACCGTGGCACCCTCGCGCTTACCGGTGTTCGTCACCTGCACGCTGGCCGTCACTTTGCCGTCACGCTTCATGGTCGGCGCAGAAAGTTTCACATCAGAGACGGTGAAAGTGGTATAGCTCAGACCATAGCCGAACGGATAAAGCGCCCCGTTAGCTTCATCAAAATAACGCGAAGTGTATTTGTTCGGCTTGTCGGCATTATACGGACGACCGGTGTTCAGATGGCTGTAGTACACCGGGATCTGCCCGACAGAACGCGGGAAGGACATCGGCAGCTTGCCGGACGGGTTGTAATCGCCAAACAACACATCGGCAATTGCATTACCGCCTTCAGTCCCCGCAAACCAGGTTTCCAGAATCGCATCAGCCTGCTGATCTTCTTTCACCAGCGCTAGCGGACGCCCGTTCATAAGCACCAGCACCAGCGGTTTACCGGTGGCTTTCAGCGCCGCAATCAAGTCACGTTGGCTTTGCGGAATAGTGATATCGGTCCGGCTGGAGGCTTCGTGCGCCATCCCCTGTGCTTCACCGACTACAGCCACCACCACATCAGATTGTTTCGCCGTCTGCACCGCTTCATCAATCATCTCTTGCGGCGAACGCGGATCGACTTTGACCGCTTCTTCATACTGATTCAGGAAATCGATAATGCCTTTGTCACTGGTAACGTTCGCCCCTTTGGCATACAGCACTTTACCGTTTTCACCGACGGCATTTTTAATCCCGGTCAGTACGGTCACGGATTGATCGGCAACACCGGCTGCGGACCAGCTGCCCATCACGTCACGTTTACTGTCCGCCAGTGGCCCAACCACCGCAATGGTGGCCGATTTTTTCAGCGGTAACGTTTCGAGACGGTTTTTCAGCAACACCAAGCTTTCGCGCGCCACTTCACGCGCTTCTTTACGGTGCAGGCGGCTTTCGGCATTGGTATCCACCGGGTCAGACTCTTTCGGCCCCAAATGGCTGTATGGGTCGTTAAACAACCCCATATCATATTTAACGTTCAGTACATGGCGGGCAGCATCGTCCAGCTCTGCCATCGTCACTTTGCCGGATTTAATCAACCCAGGCAGATACTTCGAGTAGTACTCGTCGCTCATGCTCATGTTGATTCCGGATTTCAGCGCCACGCGCACCGCATCTTCCGGGTCTGCCGCCGTGCCATGTTTAATCAGCTCTTTGATTGCACCGTGATCGGAAACGGTGATGCCTTTAAAGCCCCACTGGTCGCGCAGAACATCTTTCAGCAGCCAGGAATCGGAGGTGGCTGGCGTGCCGTTCAGCGAGTTCAGCGCCACCATCACCGCGCCGCTGCCTGCGTCCAGCCCCGCTTTGTACGGCGGCATATAATCATTAAACAGGCGCTGCGGACTCATATCGACGGTGTTGTACTCTTTACCGCCTTCTACCGCGCCGTATGCGGCAAAGTGTTTGACGCTGGTCATCACCGAGTAGCGATCTGCCGGGCTTTTACCCTGCATCGCTTCCACCATGGTTTTACCCATTGTTGAGGTGAGATACGTATCTTCGCCAAAACCTTCGGAAGCACGTCCCCAGCGCGGATCGCGCGAGACATCGACCATCGGTGCCCAGGTCATATTCAGGCCATCATCTGCCGCTTCATAAGCAGAGACACGTCCGACCGTTTTCACTGCATCGAGGTTAAAAGACGAGGCCAGACCGAGGCTAATCGGGAACACCGTGCGCTGACCGTGCAGCACGTCGTAAGCAAAGAAAAGAGGAATTTTCAGGCGGCTTAATTCCATCACCTGATCCTGCATGGCGCGGATATCCTGACGGGTTACGGTGTTGAAAATCGCCCCAACCTGACCGTCTTTGATCATCTCGCGGATCGCCTCTTTCGGGTTATCCGGGCCGACACTGATTAAGCGCAGCTGACCAATTTTCTCATCAACTGTCATTTTCTTAAGCAGTTCGGTGACGAACGCATCCCGCGCTTCGGGCGTTAATGGATGGTTGCCGAATAAATCATCCGCCAGTGCTGGCTGCAGGGCCAGACTCACCGCGATTCCTACTGAACATAGCCATTTCATATGGATTTTTCTTCCTCTGTTGCCCGACGAGGCAGCGAAAATGGTGCAAAAACCGTAGTTTGCCATAAGCATGATGGAGAGAGAAAAAGAATGCTCAGTTTATTGTCTGAATTTTCAAAATATTCACTCGCTGAATTGTCATACAAGGCGCTATTCTAGTTTGTGATATTTTTTCGCCACCACAAGGAGTGGAAAATGTCTTCCATGACAACAACTGATAATAAAGCCTTTTTGAATGAACTTGCCCGTCTGGTCGGTCATTCACACCTGCTCACCGATCCCGCAAAAACGGCCCGCTATCGCAAGGGCTTCCGTTCTGGTCAGGGCGACGCGCTGGCTGTCGTTTTCCCTGGCTCACTACTGGAATTGTGGCGGGTGCTGAAAGCCTGCGTCACCGCCGACAAAATTATTCTGATGCAGGCTGCCAATACAGGCCTGACCGAAGGATCGACGCCAAACGGTAACGGCTATGATCGCGATATCGTGATCATCAGCACCCTGCGTCTCGACAAGCTGCACGTTCTTGGCAAGGGCGAACAGGTGCTGGCCTATCCGGGCACCACGCTCTATTCGCTGGAAAAAGCCCTCAAACCGCTGGGACGCGAACCGCACTCAGTGATTGGATCATCGTGTATAGGCGCATCGGTCATCGGCGGTATTTGTAACAACTCCGGCGGCTCGCTGGTGCAACGTGGCCCGGCGTATACCGAAATGTCGTTATTCGCGCGTATAAATGAAGACGGCAAACTGACGCTGGTGAACCATCTGGGGATTGATCTGGGCGAAACGCCGGAGCAGATCCTTAGCAAGCTGGATGATGATCGCATCAAAGATGACGATGTGCGTCACGATGGTCGTCACGCCCACGATTATGACTATGTCCACCGCGTTCGTGATATTGAAGCCGACACGCCCGCACGTTATAACGCCGATCCTGATCGGTTATTTGAATCTTCTGGTTGCGCCGGGAAGCTGGCGGTCTTTGCAGTACGTCTTGATACCTTCGAAGCGGAAAAAAATCAGCAGGTGTTTTATATCGGCACCAACCAGCCGGAAGTGCTGACCGAAATCCGCCGTCATATTCTGGCTAACTTCGAAAATCTGCCGGTTGCCGGGGAATATATGCACCGGGATATCTACGATATTGCGGAAAAATACGGCAAAGACACCTTCCTGATGATTGATAAGTTAGGCACCGACAAGATGCCGTTCTTCTTTAATCTCAAGGGACGCACCGATGCGATGCTGGAGAAAGTGAAATTCTTCCGTCCGCATTTTACTGACCGTGCGATGCAAAAATTCGGTCACCTGTTCCCCAGCCATTTACCGCCGCGCATGAAAAACTGGCGCGATAAATACGAGCATCATCTGCTGTTAAAAATGGCGGGCGATGGCGTGGGCGAAGCCAAATCGTGGCTGGTGGATTATTTCAAACAGGCCGAAGGCGATTTCTTTGTCTGTACGCCGGAGGAAGGCAGCAAAGCGTTTTTACACCGTTTCGCCGCTGCGGGCGCAGCAATTCGTTATCAGGCGGTGCATTCCGATGAAGTCGAAGACATTCTGGCGTTGGATATCGCTCTGCGGCGTAACGACACCGAGTGGTATGAGCATTTACCGCCGGAGATCGACAGCCAGCTGGTGCACAAGCTCTATTACGGCCATTTTATGTGCTATGTCTTCCATCAGGATTACATAGTGAAAAAAGGCGTGGATGTGCATGCGTTAAAAGAACAGATGCTGGAACTGCTACAGCAGCGCGGCGCGCAGTACCCTGCCGAGCATAACGTCGGTCATTTGTATAAAGCACCGGAGACGTTGCAGAAGTTCTATCGCGAGAACGATCCGACCAACAGCATGAATCCGGGGATCGGTAAAACCAGTAAACGGAAAAACTGGCAGGAAGTGGAGTAAAAATTACGGATGGCAGAGTATCGCCATCCGAATTCACTTAATCGTTCTGTGCCGTCTGCCCCGCCGCCGCCATTTGGGCGGCTTTTTGTTTTTTATAGCTCAACGCTGCTGCCGGCACAGGCATCACTTTACCGGTTTCAATCCAGGTACGCAGGCGGCTGGCATCGGCAAAATGGGTATATTTGCCAAACGCGTCCATCACTACCAGCGCCACCGGTTTATTATTGATAACCGTACGCATCACCAGACAATGGCCCGCCGCATTGGTAAAGCCGGTTTTGGTTAACTGAATATTCCAGTTATCGCGATACACCAGATGATTAGTATTGCGGAACGGCAGCGTATACGTCGGATTAGAGAAGGTTGCCATATCTTCCCGGGTAGTACTTAACTGCCCGATCAACGGATATTGTTTGCTGGCAATGAGCAGTTTGGTTAAGTCACGGGCAGTTGAAACGTTATGCACCGACAATCCGGTAGGTTCAACAAAGCGCGTGTTGTTCATTCCGAGCGATTTCGCTTTCGCATTCATTGCCTTAATAAAGGCTTTGTAACCACCGGGATAATGGTGCGCAAGGCTTGCCGCCGCGCGGTTTTCTGAAGACATCAGCGCCAGCAACAGCATATCTTTACGGCTGATTTCGCTATTCAGTCGTACGCGCGAATAGACCCCTTTCATCTCCGGCGTCTGGCTGATATCCACTTTTAGTTTTTCATCCAGCGGCAGTCGTGCATCCAGCACAACCATCGCGGTCATTAATTTGCTGATAGACGCAATCGGACGCACCAGATCCGGGTGGTTCGAATAGATCACTTTGTTGGTATTCAGATCAACAATCATCGCGCTACCGGAGGCAATTTCCGGTTGTGAAGCGGTGGTAGCGGCTGCCGTTTTCGCAACGGCCTGCGGTGCCAAAGGCACAGCCAGCATCAGGGCCAGGCTAAATAAAGAAACTCGAAATTTCGGCATGATGAGCATTCAGATAGTGGTTCACGCGCACGGGTTGCGCACCGCCGGAGTAAGGATTTACTGAGGCTAGCGACGCCATCATAACGAGCAAAAAGTGCGATCGTCAAAGGAGAATCGTGAGGAAATGCTGCATTGCTGACATTTACGCCAGCAATGCAACGTCAAAGAACTTTCTAGAACAAACGATAACCGTAGCCCCATAGTATAACGGTTAGGGCGAGCAGCACTTCCAGTACCAGCACGCCAATCGCCAGCGTCGAACTAGAGAAGCTAAGGCCTTCCTCTTTGTTGATATTCAGGAAGCTCGGAATACCAAGGTAAAGCAGGTAGCCGGTGTAAAACAGCGCCACCGTGCCGACCAGCGCACACAACCAGACCAGTGGATAAAGCGCCACCAGACCGCTTAAAAACAGCGGAGTTGCAACGTAGCCCGCGAAGACCATGCAGTGCGCAAGTGACGGACGCTGCGGATAATTACGCGCCATCCACCAGATGACCCGCCCCATTACCGCAACCCCAGCCAGCATAACGCCATAAAACAGGACAGCCAGCGCCAGTCCGGTAAACCAGGATAACTTCAGGATAGTGCCATCGCCAAAATTCCAGCCAATCTGTGTAGTGCCAATGAAGGCGCAAATCACCGGAATCGCCGCCATCAGCAAAACGTGGTGGGTGTAATGGTGAGAAATCGTTTCGTTTTCGCGATTAATCACCTGCATTTCACGATCGGGATGGGAAAACAGTCCCCAGACATGGCTCATACCGCCCCCTTGTTGTGAGTTCATGAACCTGACAGTTCAAGTATAAGTCAGCTTGTGATTATTTTTTGTTCGCTCATGTAATTTGCACCGTCTGATGTACGTCCTTTTTCAGCGTGAATGATTTCCAGGGTGTATGCTTAAAGGCAACCAAAGGGAGACAGACTGGCCTATGGATCTCAATACACTCATCTCACAATATGGTTATGCCGCGCTGGTGATCGGTAGCCTGGCGGAAGGTGAAACCGTGACTTTGCTGGGAGGCGTTGCGGCACATCAGGGGCTATTAAAGTTCCCGCTGGTGGTACTTTCTGTGGCGCTTGGCGGCATGATTGGCGACCAGGTGCTTTATCTGTGCGGGCGGCGGTTTGGCGGCAAGCTGTTACGCCGTTTCTCGAAACATCAGGATAAAATTGAGCGGGCGCAGAAACTTATCCAACGCCATCCGTATCTGTTTGTCATTGGTACGCGCTTTATGTATGGCTTTCGGGTGATTGGCCCGACGCTGATTGGTGCCAGCCAGCTGCCGCCGAAAATCTTTCTGCCGCTTAATATTCTCGGCGCATTTGCCTGGGCGTTGATTTTTACCACTATCGGTTACGCTGGTGGTCAGGTGATTGCGCCGTGGTTGCACACTCTCGACCAGCATTTGAAGCACTGGGTCTGGTTGATTCTGGTCGTGGTTCTGGTGGTAGGCGTGCGCTGGTGGCTGAAACGGCGCGGGAAGAAAAAGCCGGATCATCAGGCGTAAAACCATTGCCCTGGGTAAGGCGTTCGCGCCGCATCCGACATCCGGTGCACCATGCCTGATGCGACGCTTGTGCGTCTTATCATGCCTACCAAAATTTTACCCATTGAAATAACCACGCACCTCACTGCGCTATTCTGGGTTGAACTGCGGATTCGCCAACATAAAGCCGCCATCCACTATCAACGACTGCCCGGTGGTGTAATTTGCGCCCTCTGAGCACAGCCACGCTACCAGGCTGGCAATCTCATGCGTTGCGCCAAAACGCCGCAGAGGAATCGAAGGCTCCGCGTCGGGCTTCACGTCGCTGTCATCCATGCCATTCATTGGCGTGGCGATCGCCCCAGGCGCGACTGCGTTCACCAAAATCTTATGCCTGACCAGCTCCAGCGCCATCGCTTTGGTTAACCCACCGAGCGCATGTTTAGCGGCTGTGTAGGCGCTGGCATCCGGCAGCGGCGTATGTTCATGTACCGACGTAATGTTGATGATGCGACCGCCCTGCCCTTGTTTCACCATCTGGCGGGCCGCAATTTGTGAGCATAAAAATGCACCATCGACATCAACGGTAAAAATCTTGCGCCACTCATCGAAAGCCATATCAAGAAACGGCGCTTTGGTCATTGCGCCCGCATTATTCACCAGCACATCAATACGCCCCAGCCGTTGAATGAGTTTCTCCAGCGCCTGCGCACCTTCTGGCAGTTTACCGAGATCCAGCTGCACGATCTCCGCACGTACGCCGTGGCTAACTACCTCACGCGCGGTATCTTTTGCCCCTTCTTCATCTGAGTTCCAGGTAATACCAATATCAAACCCCTGCTGCGCCAGTAATAACGCGCACTCTTTGCCGATCCCCGAATCGGAGGCGGTAATAATCGCAACCTGTGCCATCGAGTTCTCCACTTAACGCTGAATAAACGTTAAGTATAGAAGGCGCATATCATCAGCGTTTGTAACCCCCGCCCAACGCACCAGTGAGTTGAATGGAGGCATCCAGCCACTGCCCTTGCAATAACAGGCCATTGGCCCGCTCACGCAGCGCGGGGATTCTAGCTTCGCTGACGCGGGAACCAGCAATGATGCCCGCGTTAAAGCGCGCCTGCGCAAGACCTACCACACGCAAGGCATCGCGCTCAATTTGCGCCTGATGCTGGTTTTTCTCCGCCAGTGTCTGAACCTGACTGGCTGCCCGCGCCACGTCATTCACCGCTTCAACCACCGCTTTGTTGTAGCTGGCGATAGACAAGTTGCTTTCGGCTTTTGCGATATCGAGATTGGCGTTAAGACGACCACTATCGAAAATGGGTAGCGTCAGGCCTGCCGTAACGCCCATTTGCTGCGCGGAATGACGGAACAGATCGCTTAAGTGCAACGCATCCTGTTGCAGGAAGGCCATCAGGTTGATGTCAGGATAAAATGCCGCTTTTGCCGCATCAATGGTGCTTAGCGATGACTCAACGTACCAGTGCGCCGCCTGCAAATCTGCCCGCCGGGCCAGTAAGGAGTACCCCAGTTCATCAGGAAGCTGGCTTGCCACTTTCGGCAACGCGACCGGTTTAAGCTTCAATGACTTTGTCTGGTTATTTGTAAGTGCGCTTAACCGTGCCTCAATAATTTTCATTTTCCCCGCGACATCGTTGAGCTGCTGCCGGGTTTTGCTGGCATTAATATCGGTTTCCACACCTTCAACTGAAGAAGTAATCCCGTTCTGATATAGCTGGCGATCGGTCGCGATAATGGTGTTCTGCTCTTTTTCTATTTGCTGCAAGACCGTGTTTAACGCCGCCTGGGTTTGCCACTCCCAGTACAGGCGGGCTACGCTGCCAGCCAGCAATTGGCGGGTTTGCTCGCGTTCCGCCGCCCGTGCTTTAACCGTACCCAGGCGGGCAGTAACCTCCGCCAGATTCTTTCCCCAGATATCGAGCTGCCAGCCCGCCGTTAAGCCAAAAGTACCGTTGGTGTACCACGGGCCGGTCGTACCTGCGGCCGGATCGTTCAGAGCAAACGGCCCCATTAAGCCTTCTGCCGACATTTTTTGCCGCTCCATATCCGCCGAAAAGTCGATCTGCGGACCATCCTGAGTGGCAACTGCCTTCGCCTGGGCTTCAGCTAGCTGAATGCGCTGTTCAGCCACCTGCATATCCGGTGCGTTCTGTAGTGCATTGTTAATTAAGGAAGTGAGTTGATTATCGTGATACTCCAGCCACCATTGGCTGTCTGGCCAACCATTTTTCAGCGCCGTGGGTAATGCGGTGTCAACTTGTGCAGCGGGCGTTTGCTGGCTTAACGCCTGGCGGGTTTCATGCATAGGCGCACACCCGGCCAGCATCAGTAACAGCGGAAAACAGGCGATGGCTGGATAAAAGGAATCACGATTCATGGGGGAATAATCAGGTAAGAAAAGGTGCGCGGAGATTACCGTGTGTTGCGATATATTTTTTAGTTTCGCGTGGCAATACATCAGTGGCAATAAAACGACATATCCAGAAAAATATACACTAAGTGAATGATATCTTCCGATTTATCTTAATCGTTTATGGATAACGGCAAAGGGCTTCGTTTTTTCCTATACTTATTCAGCACTCACAAATAAAGGAACGCCAATGAAAATTATACTCTGGGCTGTATTGATTATTTTCCTGATTGGGCTACTGGTGGTGACTGGCGTATTTAAGATGATATTTTAAAATTAATTAATGTCATCAGGTCCGAAAATAACGAGAATATTTCAGTCTCTCATCCTGTTGCGCTCCTGTCATGTGCATTGCTTCATATAATCACTGGCGCAAGGAGCGCGCAGGGGGCGGCCAATCGCCGCCGCCCCCTGCACCCCCGGGCTCTGGCGAACAAAATCGCCGCTGCGCGGTGCCCTCGGCTTATCCCTTACGGCTACCGGGTTGGGCGCGAGGTAACATCCCTGTAAAACGCGCCCTCAGCCCACATCCATGTGGGCTGCCCCGGCCTTCAGGGAACGCCTCGGCAATTTTGACGCCACCAAACAACCGTGCGGCCTATTGATAAAGAGCTAACACATTGTCAAAAAACATCACTATGGTTTTTTAGAGTTTCTCGATATCAATTGCCTGAATAGCCCTTGCAATATCAGGGGAATTATTCAACACCCGAACATGCTGAAATAATTCCGTTGCTTCATCGTATTCTTTACGCAAATAACTCAACCACTGTTTAATCCGCGCAACGTGATATAACCCGGTATCGCCCTGCTTTTCCAGACGGGTATATTTTTGCAGCAAAGCAACCACCTCCGGCCACGGCATTCGCGGTTCGTTATATTTTACCACCCGGCTCAGGTTGGGAATATTGAGCGCCCCGCGACCAATCATCACTGCGTCGCAGCCGCTGATCGCCATGCATTGTTGCGCGCTCTGCCAGTCCCAGATTTCACCGTTGGCAATCACCGGAATATTCAGCCGCTGGCGAATATCGCCAATCGCCTGCCAGTCAATATGCTCCGCGCGGTAACCCTGCTCTTTCGTCCGCCCATGCACCACCAGCTCCGTAGCGCCAGCCTGTTGAACCGCATCGGCGATTTCAAATTTCTTCTCACCGCTGTCCCAGCCCAGACGCACTTTCACGCTGACGGGCAAATGCGCCGGTACAGCTTCACGCATCGCTTTTGCACCCTGGTAGATGAGTTCAGGATCTTTGAGTAACGTCGCCCCGCCGCCGCTACCGTTAACCGTTTTCGACGGGCAGCCGCAATTGAGATCCACGCCCCAGGAACCTAACTCCACCGCACGGGCGGCGTTCTCTGCCAGCCATTGTGGGAACTGACCTAACAACTGCACGCGCACCAGCGTACCAGATGGTGTCCGGCTGGCGTTTTGTAGCTCAGGGCAAATGCGATGAAAGACTTTTACCGGCAGCAGTTGATCCACCACGCGGACAAACTCGGTGATGCACAGATCGTAGTCGTTAACTTCGGTCAGCAATTCACGCACCAGAGAGTCAAGCACTCCCTCCATCGGTGCCAGTAACACACGCATATCATCACCCGCAAAAAAATGAGGCGCTATGTTAGCGCCTATGGTCAGCGGATTAAAGGTCTGCAAAGAGGGATTGCTGCAAACTGCAATCCCTCTCTATGCTTGATGTATGCCTGAGTTCGCTGCGCATTGCGTAATGCCGGGGAGCGAAAAAATAAGCGCTGATTTCTTAATGTGATCGGTAGCACGTTTTACGAATTAATTGTATGATGAATCCATCTCATCTGGGGTGTTGATTATGAGTAAGACACTGAACATTATCTGGCAATATTTACGCGCTTTCGTCCTGATTTATGCCTGCCTGTATGCAGGCATTTTCATTGCTTCCCTGCTACCGGTAACCATTCCGGGCAGCATCATCGGGATGCTGATCCTGTTTGTCCTGCTGGCCTTGCAAATTCTTCCGGCAAAATGGGTCAATCCGGGGTGCTACGTACTGATTCGCTATATGGCGCTATTGTTTGTGCCGATTGGCGTAGGCGTCATGCAATATTTTGATTTGCTCCGCGCACAGTTTGGCCCGGTAGTGGTTTCCTGTGCAGTCAGTACGCTGGTGGTTTTTCTGGTGGTGAGCTGGAGTTCGCAACTGGTACACGGTGAACGTAAAGTCGTAGGTCAGAAAGGATCAGAAGAATGATGGCGAATATCTGGTGGTCATTACCGCTGACATTGATTGTCTTTTTTGCCGCCCGCAAACTGGCGGCACGGTATAAGTTTCCCTTGCTTAACCCGTTGCTGGTAGCAATGGTGGTGATCATTCCTTTTTTAATGCTGACTGGCATCTCTTACGACAGCTACTTTAAAGGTAGCGAAGTGCTAAACGATCTGCTGCAACCGGCGGTCGTCGCGCTGGCCTATCCTTTATATGAGCAGCTACACCAGATCCGCGCGCGCTGGAAATCGATCATCACCATCTGTTTTATCGGCAGCGTGGTTGCGATGGTGACGGGGACTTCCGTGGCATTGTTGATGGGCGCTTCACCGGAAATCGCCGCGTCAATCCTGCCGAAATCAGTCACCACGCCTATTGCAATGGCGGTTGGCGGCAGTATTGGCGGTATTCCGGCAATCAGCGCAGTTTGCGTGATTTTCGTCGGCATCCTCGGCGCGGTATTTGGCCATACATTGCTTAATGCGATGCGTATTCGTACCAAAGCTGCGCGCGGTCTGGCAATGGGGACTGCCTCGCACGCCCTCGGTACGGCGCGCTGCGCCGAGCTGGATTATCAGGAAGGTGCATTTAGTTCGCTAGCGCTGGTGTTATGCGGGATAATTACTTCGCTGATCGCACCGTTCCTTTTCCCGATTATTCTGGCAGTAATGGGCTAAAATTTGCGATGCGTCGCGCATTTTTGATGTAAGTTTCACGCGTTGCATAATTAATGAGATTCAGATCACATATAAAGCCATAACGGGTTCGTAAACTGTTATCCCATTACATGATTATGAGGCAACGCCATGCATCCACGTTTTCAAACCGCTTTTGCCCAACTTGCGGATAACTTGCAATCTGCACTGGAACCTATTCTGGCAGACAAGTACTTCCCCGCTTTGTTGACCGGGGAGCAAGTCTCATCGCTGAAGAGCGCAACGGGGCTGGACGAAGACGCGCTGGCATTCGCACTACTTCCGCTGGCGGCGGCCTGTGCGCGTACGCCATTGTCGAATTTTAATGTTGGCGCAATTGCGCGCGGTGTGAGCGGAACCTGGTATTTTGGTGCCAATATGGAATTTATTGGTGCGACAATGCAGCAAACCGTTCATGCCGAACAAAGCGCGATCAGCCACGCCTGGTTGAGTGGTGAAAAAGCGCTTGCAGCCATCACCGTTAACTACACGCCTTGTGGTCACTGCCGTCAGTTTATGAATGAACTGAACAGCGGTCTGGATCTGCGTATTCATCTGCCGGGCCGCGAGGCACACGCGCTGCGTGACTATCTGCCGGATGCCTTTGGGCCGAAAGATCTGGAGATTAAAACGCTGCTGATGGACGAGCAGGATCACGGCTATGCGCTGACTGGTGATGCGCTTTCTCAGGCGGCGATTGCGGCGGCAAACCGTTCGCACATGCCTTACAGTAAGTCGCCAAGCGGTGTTGCGCTGGAATGTAAAGACGGTCGAATTTTCAGCGGCAGCTACGCTGAAAACGCCGCATTCAACCCGACTCTGCCACCGTTGCAGGGAGCGTTAATTCTATTGAATCTCAAGGGTTATGATTACCCGGATATCCAGCGCGCGGTTCTGGCAGAAAAAGCCGATGCGCCGTTGATTCAGTGGGATGCCACCTCCGCAACGCTGAAAGCTCTCGGCTGTCACAGTATCGACCGCGTACTTCTCGCTTAAGCCTGGTGCCGGATGCGGCGTGAACGCCTTGTCCGGCTTGCCAGCCCTCTCCTGGTGTCGAAAATCCCGGCAAACAGTTTGCCGTTTCTTGCGCAAAACCAGCGGGTAAAGTAGCCTGATGGAAATTTTCCTTAGATCGAGTCTCCTGCATGTTAAAGCGCGTGTTCCTCAGCCTGTTAGTCCTGATCGGCTTGCTGCTGTTGACTGTGCTCGGCCTCGATCGCTGGATGAGCTGGAAAACCGCGCCTTATATCTACGACGAATTGCAGGATCTCCCCTACCGCCAGGTCGGTGTGGTGCTCGGAACAGCAAAATATTATCGTACTGGCGTAATTAATCAGTATTATCGCTACCGCATTCAAGGAGCGATTAATGCCTATAACAGCGGTAAGGTAAATTATCTATTACTGAGCGGCGATAACGCATTGCAAAGTTATAATGAGCCGATGACCATGCGCAAAGATTTAATCGCTGCTGGTGTCGACCCATCAGATATTGTTCTCGATTACGCAGGCTTTCGTACGCTGGATTCCATCGTGCGTACACGCAAAGTTTTCGATACTAATGATTTCATTATTATCACCCAACGTTTCCACTGTGAGCGAGCATTATTTATTGCGCTGCATATGGGGATTCAGGCTCAGTGTTATGCCGTACCGTCACCGAAAGATATGCTGTCAGTACGTATTCGTGAATTTGCCGCCCGTTTCGGTGCGCTGGCTGACCTTTATATTTTTAAACGTGAACCGCGTTTTTTAGGGCCGCTGGTCCCTATTCCGGCTATGCACCAGGTACCGGAAGATGCGCAGGGGTATCCCGCCGTCACACCCGAACAGTTACTTGAATTACAAAAGAAACAAGGAAAGTAGTTATGGATGTACAGCAGTTTTTTGTCGTTGCCGTTTTTTTCCTTATCCCGATATTTTGTTTCCGCGAAGCATGGAAAGGCTGGCGCGCAGGCGCGATTGATAAACGGGTTAAAAATGCACCGGAACCGGTGTATGTCTGGCGAGCAAAAAATCCCGGACTCTTTTTCGCTTATATGGTGGCATATATCGGCTTCGGAATTTTATCTATCGGCATGATTGTTTATCTTATTTTCTATCGTTAATATTCCCCTCTCCAGTTAATTATTGAGAATAATTATTACTTCACCTGATAAGCTGCGGATATCACATTCCTAACCGCAGCTATTTGTGAATCTTTTCACAGTTTAAATTCCCCCGCACGCTTAGCCTTAATATCAGTACATTATTATTTACTAAACGCTCGCCTTAATTACCTATAGCATTAAGGAAGATCACATGCCGCAACAAAATTATCTGGATGAACTCACTCCGGCTTTTACGTCTTTACTGGCGATTAAAGAAGCCTCTCGCTGTTTATTATGTCACGACGCTCCCTGTAGTCAGGCTTGCCCGGCACAGACCGATCCGGGGAAATTTATTCGCTCAATCTACTTTCGTAATTTTAAAGGCGCTGCCGAGACAATTCGCGAAAATAATGCCCTCGGTGCCGTTTGTGCCAGAGTGTGCCCGACGGAGAAATTATGCCAAAGCGGTTGTACCCGTGCCGGTGTTGATGCTCCCATTGATATCGGCCGCTTACAGCGTTTTGTTACTGATTTTGAACAACAAACCGGAATGGAAATTTATCAGCCCGGTACTAAAACGCTCGGCAAAGTCGCGATTATTGGCGCAGGTCCTGCCGGATTGCAGGCCAGTGTGACACTGACAAACCAGGGTTATGACGTCACGATTTATGAGAAAGAAGCGCACCCCGGTGGCTGGTTGCGTAACGGTATTCCGCAATTCCGGTTACCGCAATCAGTGCTGGATGCAGAGATCGCCCGTATTGAAAAAATGGGCGTGACCATTAAGTGCAACAACGAAGTCGGTAACACACTCACCCTGGAGCAACTGAAAGCGGAAAACCGCGCGGTACTGGTCACCGTGGGGTTATCAAGCGGTTCCGGGCTACCGCTGTTTGAGCATAGCGACGTTGAGATTGCCGTCGACTTCTTGCAACGTGCACGACAGGCGCAAGGCGATATCAGCATTCCACAAAGCGCATTAATTATCGGCGGCGGTGATGTCGCGATGGACGTAGCCAGCACGCTGAAAGTTCTCGGCTGTCAGGCGGTAACTTGCGTAGCGCGTGAAGAGTTAGATGAGTTTCCGGCAAGCGAAAAAGAGTTTACCAGCGCCCGGGAGCTGGGCGTTTCGATCATCGATGGATTCACGCCAGTAGCCGTGGAAGGCAATAAAGTCACGTTTAAGCATGTACGGTTACCGGGCGAACTGACGATGGTGGCAGATAAAATTATTCTCGCCGTCGGTCAGCATGCCAGACTGGATGCCTTTGCGAAGTTAGAGCCGCAGCGTAACACCATCAAAACACAAAATTATCAGACCCGCGATCCGCAAGTCTTTGCTGCTGGCGATATTGTTGAGGGTGACAAAACCGTGGTCTATGCCGTGAAAACCGGGAAAGAAGCCGCCGAGGCGATTCATCACTATTTAGAGGGAGCTTGCTCATGTTAACGAAAGATCTTTCGATTACCTTTTGCGGCGTGAAGTTTCCCAACCCGTTCTGCCTCTCTTCTTCGCCGGTAGGCAACTGCTATGAGATGTGTGCCAAAGCCTACGACACAGGTTGGGGCGGCGTGGTGTTTAAAACGATCGGCTTTTTTATCGCCAACGAAGTCTCGCCGCGTTTTGATCATCTGGTGAAAGAAGATACCGGTTTTATCGGCTTCAAAAATATGGAGCAGATTGCCGAGCATCCGTTGGAAGAGAATCTGGCCGCCCTGCGTCGGCTGAAGGAAGATTACCCGGACAAAGTATTGATCGCTTCGATCATGGGGGAAAATGAGCAGCAATGGGAGGAGCTGGCGCGCCTGGTGCAAGAAGCTGGCGCGGATATGATCGAGTGTAACTTCTCCTGTCCGCAAATGACGTCTCATGCGATGGGTAGCGATGTCGGGCAAAGCCCGGAGCTGGTAGAAAAATATTGTCGGGCAGTTAAACGGGGTTCCACGCTGCCGATGCTGGCGAAGATGACACCGAATATCGGTGATATGTGCGAAGTGGCGCTGGCGGCGAAGCGCGGCGGCGCAGATGGCATTGCGGCAATTAACACCGTTAAATCCATCACCAATATCGATCTTAATCAGAAAATCGGTATGCCGATCGTGAACGGTAAATCGAGTATTTCCGGATATTCCGGTAAAGCGGTAAAACCGATCGCCCTGCGCTTTATTCAGCAAATGCGCACCCATCCAGAACTGCGCGATTTCCCGATCAGCGGTATCGGCGGCATTGAAACCTGGGAAGATGCGGCGGAGTTTTTATTGCTCGGCGCAGCAACGTTACAGGTCACCACCGGCATTATGCAGTACGGCTATCGGATAGTGGAAGATATGGCGAGCGGGTTGTCGCATTATCTCGCCGATCAAGGGTTTGATTCGTTGCAGGAGATGGTAGGTCTGGCGAATAACAATATTGTCCCGGCGGAAGATTTAGACCGCAGTTATATTGTCTATCCCCGTATCAATCTTGATAAATGTGTTGGCTGTGGACGCTGTTATATTTCCTGTTACGACGGCGGTCACCAGGCGATGGAATGGAGCGAGAAAACCCGCACACCGCATTGTAATACCGAGAAATGTGTGGGTTGTCTGCTTTGTGGTCACGTCTGCCCGGTGGGTTGTATTGAGCTCGGGGAAGTGAAGTTTAAGAAAGGCGAGAAAGAACACCCGGTAACGTTGTAAAACCAGAGACGCATCCGGCATTTGGCACCGATTGCCGGATGCAGCGCATCCGGCAATATCCACAATCACATCACTTCTTACGCGCGTATTTCAGTGAATCCAGCGCTACGGCGAAGATAATAATCGCCCCTTTGATGATGTACTGCCAGTATGGGTTTACGCCGATATACGTCAGGCCATAGTTGATGACGGTAAAAATAATTACCCCGGTCACCACGCCAATCACCGTCCCCACACCGCCGCTGAACGATACACCGCCTACCACGCACGCCGCGATAGCATCCAGCTCATACATAAAGCCGAGGTTGTTGGTGGCAGAGCCGATACGTCCGGCTTCTAACATCCCGCCGAAGGCATAGAACACACCAGACAACGCGTAGATCATCAGCAGGTTCAGGCCGACGTTGACACCAGATACTTTTGCCGCTTCCGGGTTACCGCCAATGGCAAAAATGTTCTTACCGAAGCGGGTTTTGTTCCACAACACCCAGACGAACGCCACCGCAATCAACGCGTAGAAGGTGATGTAAGAGAGACGGAAACTCCCCAGCGCGACAAAGCCCTGAGCAAAGGTAGAGAAGCCACTGTCAAAACCAGAAATTGGCGACGCCCCGACAAAGTCGTAATAGAGCGAGTTGATGCCATAGACGATGATCATCGTGCCGAGCGTGGTAATGAACGGCGTCACGTTGAGATAAGCGATAATCAGACCGTTGATCAAACCGATCACCGCACCAATGGCACAGACAATCAGAATAACCAGCGCAATCGGCATCGTCGCCATTTCCGGGAACACTTTGTTGGCGTTATCCATGGACTGCAATAATGTCGCAGCCACCACTGCCGCCAGCCCTACCTGACGACCAGCAGAAAGATCGGTCCCCTGGGTGACAATTAACCCTGCCACACCGAGCGCGATAATAATACGCACCGATGACTGGGTGAGAATATTACTTAAGTTCAACAGACTTAAAAATGTTGGGTCCTGGAAAATAATAATCGCCAGCAAAACTAAAAGAACGACGTAAATACCGCCCTCTTTCAGGTAAGTAAGAAAACTTTTCTTATTTAACGCACTCATGGGAAGCCCCTAATCTTAAAGGTGCAAAGACGCAAGACGCAGAATTTCGTTTTGCGTTGTTGTTTTTGTGTCGACAATTCCGGAAACGAGACCATTGCTCATGACCAGAATACGGTCTGTTATCCCTAACAACTCAGGCATTTCAGAGGAGATAATAATAATCCCCTTGCCTTTCTTCGCCAGTTCGGCAATTAACTGATAAATTTCAAACTTCGCCCCGACATCAATACCGCGCGTCGGTTCATCGAGCATTAATATTTCTGGTTGCGTTAGTAGCCAGCGACCAATAATCACCTTTTGCTGATTACCACCGGAGAGCGAACCAATTTGCGTCCGATGACCCGGCGTTTTTACCCGCATCGAATCAATCACCCACTGGGTATCGCTTTTCATCCGCGAGTTATCCAGTAAACCAACTTTATTTTTGTAGTTGCGAATATTGGAAATTAACGAGTTAAAACCAATATCCAGATAGGCATAAATTCCCGTTGAGCGGCGCTCCTCAGTTACCAGTGCAAATCCGTGGTTTATGGCTTCGTTGGCATTATGGTTATTGATCTGTTTGCCGTGCAACGTTATGGTGCCAGCCGATTTCTCGCGAATACCAAATAACGTCTCAACAATATCGGTACGTTTCGCCCCCACCAGCCCGGCAATACCGAGGATCTCCCCTTTATGCAGATCAAACGAGACATCGCGAATCGACGGCTGGCGCAGTGACGTCAGGTTACGCACCTCGAGGATGACTTCGCCCGGCTTGTTTTCTTTGTCAGGAAAACGCTGATTAAGAGAACGCCCAACCATCATGGCGATGATCTTGTCCATCGTCAGTCCTGCCAGCGGTTCGGTGGCGATCCACTGACCGTCGCGCAATACGGTAACTTCATCACATAACTGGAAGATTTCTTCCATTTTATGCGAGATATAAACAATACCGCAGCCGCGCTCTTTTAATTTACGAATAATAGTGAACAGATGATTGACCTCTTTTTCGGTTAACGAAGAAGTCGGTTCATCCATAATCACAATTTTCGCGTTATAGGAAAACGCTTTGGCGATTTCGATCATCTGCATTTGCGAAACGGATAATGTGCCGACGCGCGCACGCGGATCGATATCAATATCCAGTTCATCAAAAATCGCTTTGGTTTCGCGGTACATTTTGTCCTGATCGACAAACATGCCTTTGGTGGGATATCGCCCCAGCCACATGTTATCCATCACCGAACGTTGTAATACCAGGTTTAACTCCTGGTGTACCATCGAAATACCATTTTCCAGTGCTTCTTTGGCAGAATGGAAATCGATCTCTTTACCCTGGAATAAAATGGTGCCGGAGTCTTTTTGATAAATACCAAACAGGCATTTTAATAATGTTGATTTTCCTGCGCCGTTTTCCCCCATTAATGCATGGATAGAATGTGGCCGGACTTTTAAATTAACGTTATCAAGTGCCTTAACACCAGGAAAAGACTTGTTGATACCGCTCATTTCCAACAAGTATTCCCCGGAAGACGGAGTCGTTGAGCTGACCATATAATTTTACCTTGTTGGCCATACAATAAGGGCGCAGTAAACGACTGCGCCCAATCAGTCTTATTTCTTGCTGAATTCAGCCAGGTTGTCTTTATCTACGCCAACATAAGGTACGCGGACCACTTTGTTGTCGATTTTCCAGTTGGTGCCATCAGCCGCACCTTTGCCATCGGCCAGGTTTTTCGCCAGATCAAAGGTCGCTTTCGCCTGGTTGTTAGCATCGTTCAGTACTGTGCCCGCCAGTGCACCGGATTTCACCAGCGCCAGCGCTTCTGGCAGCGCATCGACGCCAAACACCGGAATGCTGGACTTGTTGTGTGCTTTCAGTGCTTCTACCGCGCCCATTGCCATCGCATCGTTGTTGGCGATAACCACTTCGATTTTGTTGGCGTTCGGGCCAGACAGCCAGGCGTCCATCTTATCTTTCGCCTGAGCGGTATCCCACATAGCGGTATCTAACTGTAACTGTTCAGTTTTAATGCCTTTGTCGTTCAGCTCTTTAATCACGTAAGTGGTACGTGCTTCTGCATCCGGATGGCCCGGTTCACCTTTCAGCAATACGAATTGAATCTGACCGTCTTTGTTCAGATCCCAACCCTGATTCGCCGCCCAGTGTTTAGCAATCAAATCGCCCTGAATAATGCCGGACTCTTTGGAATCAGTGCCAACGTAGTAGGCTTTGTCGTAGCTATCCAGCGCCTTACGAGACGGTTCTTTGTTGAAGAAAACCACCGGCACGTTTTGCCCACGCGCTTTCTCAATCACCGTACCCGCAGCTGCCGGGTCAACCAGGTTGATTGCCAGTGCCTTCACCCCTTTCGCCAGCAATACGTCGATCTGATCGTTCTGCTTGGACTGGTCATTCTGAGAATCATTCATCAGCAGCTGAACATCTGGCGCGGCTTTCGCATCTTGCTCAATAGCCTTGCGCACTACAGACATAAAGTTATCGTCGTACTTATAGATTGTTACACCAATGCGAGTATCAGCAGCGTGTGCAGCGGCACCGAATAACATGCTGGCCATCACAGCAGACAGGGTTAACACCTTCTTATTCATGGTATCTCCGGTTTTTCTTATGCAGGGTAGTGCTTGAGATAAATGCTCGGCGGGGCAGTAGAGTTAATGAAGTGTTACTGAACGCCGAAGCTCACTTTTTAAAATTCGTTCTTCCATGCCCGGTAACGCTCCAGAAAACGGCTTTAATTGTTGTTATGACGCTATTACCTCGGTGAAAGTGATTATTCACTGTTACATACGGGTTACAACGTTAAAACGGTGCAATCATAGCCATCACATTGTTAAGATACTGTGAAATCACTCACAGATTGAAAGCGGTTACATCGCCTGATTTGTTGAGTTAGTGATCGCCGCCGCATTCTGGCGCGTTGCGACAGAATGGCGACGCACTAACGTCGGCATAAAACAGTGGCTGGCACGAGGATCAATATTGCCTGCTGCCCCCTGCAAGGCCAGTTCGGTGGCTAATTTAGCCATTGAAGCAATGGGATAACGCACGGTCGTTAATTGCGGGTCGGTGTAACGGGCGATGGGAATATCATCGAAACCGATGATTGAGAGATGTAACGGAATCGCAATGCCATTATCTTTTAATGCTGTCAGTGCGCCAGCGGCCATATTGTCGTTATAAGCAAATACAGCGGTAAGTTGTAGATTGCGCCCCAGCAGTTCAACCATCGCCGCCTCACCGCCCGGCATGTCCGGCGTACCAGTGCCAATCCAGCTTTCCGGCGGAATAATATCCTGCTCTTTCAACGCATTCATCCAGCCTGCTTTACGCATGGCGTCATCTTCAATGCCGTGACTGGAAGAAAGATAACCAATACGTTGATGACCGTTATTCAGCAACATGCGCGTCGCCATTCGGGCACCGCTGAGATTATCCAAGCAAACGCAACGATGGGCGTACCCCGGCACAACGCGGTTGATTAACACCATACCGGGAATGTTATCCATAAATTGCGCCAGTTCATCGTCACTCAATGCTTTTGAGTGAACAATCAACGCATTACAACGCTGGCGAATTAACACCTCAATGGCGTGACGCTCTTTTTCCGCTTCATGATAGCTATTGCCGATTAGCACGTATTTCTGATGCTGCTGAGCGACTAGATCCACCGCTTTTACCAGCGCGCCGAAAAACGCATCAGAAACGTCCATCACCACCACGCCAATGGTGTCGCTAACCTGAGTTGCCAGCGCCTGGGCATTGGCGTTTGGCCGATAATCCAGCTCACTCACGGCTTTCATTACTGCTTCACGCGTGTCGGCACTGACCAGCGTGCTGTTATTGAGCACCCGGGAAACCGTTGCCACAGAGACGCCAGCCTGACGCGCTACATCACGAATGGTGATCATATTCACTACCTGTTATGAGATTGCAGTAAATGACTGCTTGCTGGCGGCTATTTTGTCAGCACTGAATACAGGACTTCGTGAATCGAGTCACAGCAATGGAAACGGTTACAGCCGTTTTGTTAACGAATGTGATCCAGATCGTTATCTTGATGTTTTAGATATTGCCGGTCCGGCAGCACGCAAAGTTAACTGACGCCAGAGCCATTCCACCGGCCCCTGGCGGAAGAAACGCAGCCAGATAACAGAGAAGAGGATATTCGCCAGCCATACCGGAATAACAAACGCCAGCAGCTCCAGGCGGTCAAAATGCATAAACAAACCGAGGTGGTAAAAAAGCGTGGTACAAATCAGCGTTTGCAATAGATAGTTGGTCAGCGCCATCCGTCCGACGCAGGCGATCGCAAGCACCAGCTTAAAGCGGCTCAATTGCGGCCAGAAACCATAAAACAGCGACGCATAGCCTATCGCCTGAAACGGCGCACTCAGTTCCCGCGGCATCTGAAGTAAGAAGGCGCACCAGCGATATGCCCAGTCCAGCCGCCATTGCAGGGCGATGGCAGGAAGGTTAATGATCACCCCAATCGCCACCAGCACAAAACCAGTACGACGATAGTGACGTAAGCTGAACTGCCCTTTCAGCCAGCCACTGCGCATCAATGCGGCACCAATGAGCATCATCCCAGCCAGTTGCCAGCCATACTGTGCGCCCAGTGCCAGTAAACTGTTGCCAACACCATCGGCACGATTACTGATCGCATCAACGCCGCCGTGAAGCTTCCAGTATTTTTCATACAAAATAGCCGATGCATCCGGCGTCCAGGCGCGGCTGGTCTGGCTATCGGAAATCAACCCCAATAACAGCAAAACGCCAAGCCCCACCAGATAAAGCATGACGCCTGTATTAAACAGGCTTTTTACCGATGGCGCATCGCGCACCAGCCGCCAGCAGATTAAGCCCACCAGCCCGTAAGCCAGCAGAATATCGCCGTCCCAGAACAGTAAACCGTGAATAAAGCCCAACAAGACTAACAGCGTTAACCGCGACTGGATCCAGCGTCTGCCACGGGGCAGCAACATTTGCAGGCCCGCACCAAACAGCAGCGCAAAAAGCGTGAGGAATTTCACCTGGCCGACGAGATCAAGAAATGCCCAGGTCCATGCATCCTGCGGCGTAATAGCGCCGTACCAGGCGGGATTAAGATAAGCCGCCTTTGGTAGCCCAAAGGCGCTGATGTTTAATAGCAGGATCCCCAGAATGGCGACGCCGCGAACAAAATCGAGCGTGACGTTGCGCTCCATGGTTCCTGCCTTTTAATCAGTTGTGATGACGCACAGCGCGCAGAAACTCGTGGCGCGTATTCTGACTGGATTTGAACAATCCACCAAGAGAGGTCGTTGTCGTGGCACTGGTTGCATCGCGGATGCCACGCGCCTTCACGCAGTAATGCACCGCGTCGATCGAGACAGCCACGTTATTGGTGCCCAGCAGCGTTTGTAGCGCAATAAGAATTTGCTGCGTCAGACGTTCCTGCACCTGCGGACGCTGGGCAAAGAACTGCACGATACGGTTAATTTTTGACAGACCGATCACCGAATCTTTCGGGATATAAGCCACCGTCGCTTTGCCATCGATGGTAACAAAATGGTGTTCACAGGTACTGGTCAGAGTGATATCGCGCACGGTGACCATTTCATCGACCTTCATTTTGTTTTCAATGAGGGTGATTTTCGGGAAGTTGGCGTAATCCAGACCGGAGAAAATTTCATCGACATACATTTTAGCGATGCGATGCGGCGTTTCCATCAAACTGTCATCAGCCAGGTCGAGATTCAGCAGCTGCATGATTTCGGTCATATGACCAGCAATAAGGCTTTTGCGCGTTTCGTTATCCATTTCATGCACGGGCGGGCGCAGCGGTGTTTCCAGTCCTCGCGCAACTAACGCTTCATGAACCAGGGCCGCTTCTTTACTGAGTGATGGCATTTATGATTTCTCCTGCAGGTGTGACGCCTCCGCCCTGCGTGGGGGCAAAGTTATTAAGCTGATTTACAGCCTGATTATTGTGCGTGAGGCGGCGCACATAATCCAGTATTCACAGCGATAATTATTGTAATTGCCGCTGCCTTTCATCAGCAGATGTTAAAACATCGTTATGCAAATACGGAAGTGAAAGTTACTCACAGCACATTGAATAAACGGTATGATGAAGAAATTGCAAACAACACAACAAGGAGCCACGCATGGAAATGCTCGAAGAGCACCGCTGTTTTGAAGGCTGGCAGCAACGCTGGCGACACGACTCCAGTACCTTAAACTGCCCGATGACGTTCAGTATCTTTCTCCCTCCACCTCGTGATCACACTCCGCCACCAGTGCTGTACTGGCTTTCCGGATTAACCTGCAATGACGAGAACTTCACCACCAAGGCGGGTGCCCAGCGGGTAGCGGCGGAACTGGGGATTGTACTGGTGATGCCAGACACCAGCCCGCGCGGCGAAAAGGTTGCCAACGACGATGGCTACGATTTAGGCCAGGGCGCAGGCTTTTATCTTAATGCCACGCAACCGCCGTGGGCGACGCATTACCGGATGTATGATTATCTGCGCGATGAATTACCGGCGCTGGTTCAGTCGCAATTTAATGTCAGCGACCGCTGCGCCATTAGCGGTCACTCAATGGGTGGTCACGGTGCGCTGATTATGGCGCTGAAAAATCCGGGTAAATACACCAGCGTTTCGGCCTTTGCGCCAATTGTGAATCCGTGCAGCGTCCCGTGGGGAATCAAAGCGTTTAGCAGCTATTTAGGTGAGGACAAAAATGCATGGCTGGAATGGGACAGTTGCGCACTGATGTATGCCAGTAACGCGCAGGATGCGATCCCGACGCTTATCGATCAGGGCGATAATGATCAGTTTCTTGCCGACCAGTTGCAACCTGCGGTACTGGCAGAAGCCGCGCGCCAGAAAGCGTGGCCGATGACGCTGCGTATTCAGCCGGGATATGATCACAGTTACTACTTCATCGCCTCTTTTATAGAGGATCACCTGCGCTTCCATGCGCAGTATTTACTGAAGTGAAAGTCCGCCCGGTTCGCCGGGCATCTTCTCATCAGAAGCGATAATCCACTGCCATAAAGTAACGACGTCCGTCTTCGTTATAGCTGTAGTCGTCACGACTGAGATCCTTGTCGCCAAGGTTCAGCACGCCTGCGCGCAGTTTGACGTCTTTAGTCACCTGCCAGGCCGCGCCGGTATTCCAGATGGTATAACCGCCCGGTGTTTTAGCCGTCGCGCTGTCGGCGCGTTTCTGCCCGGTATAGTGCCCAGAAACATAGAATGACCAGTCTTCCAGCGCCAGCGGTTTCCAGTCCAGCGTACCGTTAGCAGTATGGAACGGCAGATCGGATAGCGGTTTGTTTTCGCCGTTGCTGACATCACGACCATCGTTGTAGGTGTAGTTGATCGACAGTTTCCATTCATCGTTGAACGGAATTTTCAGTTCGGTTTCCACGCCCTGAATACGAGCTTTGTTAACGTTGTAGTAGCTAAATACCGGTATGCGCCGTCCGTTAGCGCCCGTCTCAAAACCAACAAAGTTTTGGTAGCCCGGTGCAGCGTTGACGTCAGACGTACGGCTGATGCTGATACGATCTTTCACATCGTTACGGAAAACGGTAACGCTGGATTCAACCCCTTCCAGCCAGCCTTCTTCACCCATGTAGTAAAGCCCCAGCTCCCAACTTTCGCTGGTTTCTGGTTTCAGATCCGGGCTACCCACAATCTTACATGCGCCACGGCAGGAATTGCTCGTCCAGTCAGGGCTAAGTTGCAACAGAGAAGGTGCTTTAAATGCCGTCGCCCAGCCCCCTTTCACCGTTACGGTGTCGGTGGCGTTATAAACCAGGTAGGCACGCGGACTCCAGTGTTCACCGTAGGTTTCGTGATCGTCCATACGCACGCCGGTCGTCAGCGCCAGCGGCTCGAAGATCCGCCATTCATCTTCCACAAACAGCGCGTACTGGCTGGCAGACGTTTTGGAGCTGGTTCCCCCGGTCAGGTTCACCGCATCGCTAAGTTTGTCGTGACGCCATTCACCGCCAACCGTGAGAAACTGATTAATCGCCGTCAGCGGCAACGTGTATTTGCCGTCGACCGTATTGCTTTCGGAAGTTATCGGGCTGCTGTTGCCAGGGTTTTTGTTCTCGACTTTCTCACCGTAGTATTTCAGTTCGCTGGTGCCGTAATCCCAACGCCCATTATGGCTGACGGAGTAGTTCTGGCGTTCCAGGCGGTTTTTGTCCAGCGAGTCGGAATCACGATCCTGACGGTCGAAACCGTATCCGGCAGTAAAATCGTGATTTTGATTCGGTGTCCAGGCAAATTCGACATTGCCGTCGCGGCTGGAGAATCCTTCAATACGCGGCGTTTCTCCGGTATCGGTGGTCGTTGAGTTTTGCGGGTCATCCTTTTCACGTTTTGCCAGGCTGCCGTAAGCTTTCATTCCCAGCACACCATCAATTAATGGTCCACTGGTAAAGAACTGACCGTTATAGGTGTCACCGCGATCGCGATGTTCCTGAATGGTGGTATCGACGGTAACGGTACCCGACCATTTCTGACCGATTTTTTTGGTGATGATATTCACTACACCGCCGAGCGCATCGGAACCGTACAGCGACGACATCGGGCCACGGACCACTTCAATACGTTCGATGGAATCGACCGGGATCCAGTTCAGATCGAAATCATTGTGGCGGAAGACGGCATTGCGGGAGTTCACGCGTTTACCGTCGACGAGAATCAGGGTATAGCTGCTGTCCAGACCACGAATACTAACGCCCTTACGGTTATCCCCTTCGTTCGTCAGTTGTACGCCAGGCACTTCTTTGAGGACATCCTTCAGATTCTGTACCGGTTTTCGCTGCAGGTCTTCCTGGGTAATGACGCTGATACTGGCAGGTGCATCTTTAAGATTTTGTTCCACGGAAGATGCAGTGACAACCATCGTTTCGCCATCATCATCGACCGCTAACACAGGCCATGCACAAGAAATAGCGGACAAACACAGCCCGACCCGTACGAAAGGGTTCAACCTAAACATTCCATATCTCCATGAGGTAACTACGAAAATAAAATGGGTTATCGCTCACATCTTCTTCACGTCCCCTTGCGTACGGCAGCATCGCGGTGGACTTATTTTTTATGCAGGTGATCATCCCAGAAAGCCGGAACAGCCTCTGATTTGTCAGCCTTTTTTGATTGCGGCGTAACGATAATGCAAACGATAACAATTATCAATCTAAATGTTAAATTTTATATCCGCATGATTTGTCAGGGAAATGGAATTGAAAAAGCCCTCTCGGTTGAGAGGGCTTAGCAAGGAAGGGAGGAAACTTATTTCTTATCGTTCTGCGGGAACTTCATTTCGCTGTAGCGTACGAAGTGAGTTCCTTTAATCAGCTTGTAGCCGAACCAAATAATCAGGAACAGCGGGATACCAATATACGTTGCCGCTACGCCGCCCCAGTCAATAGTATCTTTCAGGAACGCTTCGTAGTTCTGGCCCAAAGTGATAATCAGACACAGAATGAATGCGAAGATCGGCCCCAGTGGGAAGAAACCTGAACGGTACGGCAGATCGTTAATGTCGTGTCCCTGCAATACGTAACCGCGACGGAAGCGATAGTGGCTAATGGCAATCCCCAGCCAGGCGATAAAACCCGTCATCCCGGAGGTGTTCAGCAGCCACAGGTATACCGTCTGGTTGCCAAACATGGAGGTCAGGAAGCACAGACCGGCAATCACCGTCGTCGCATACAGCGCATTACGCGGCACGCCACCACGCGACAGTTTAGCGAAAATGCGCGGCGCTTTACCGTCACACGCCAGGGTGTACAGCATACGAGTAGACGCATACATACCGGAGTTACCCGCTGACAGCACCGCCGTCAGAATAACTGCGTTCATCACCGCCGCCGCAGAGAGCAGACCCGCGTGCTGGAACACCAGGGTGAACGGACTAACGCTGATGTCTTTAACATCGTTACGCAGCAGGCTCGGATCGGTGTACGGAATAATCAGGCTGATAATCAGGATCGCGAACACATAGAACAACAGGATTCGCCAGAACACCTGACGTACCGCGCGTGGAATGTTTTTCGCCGGATCTTCGGACTCGCCTGCAGCAATACCGATCAGCTCGGTTCCCTGGAAAGAGAAGCCGACAATCATAGCTACGCCGATCATCGCCGCAAAACCACCAGCAAACGGCGCTTCGCCGATTGTCCAGTTGCTCCAGCCCGCAGGCTGCGCGCCTTTGAAGATACCGATAATCATCAGCACGCCAACGATGATAAAGACAATAACTGTCGTGACTTTGATCAGTGAGAACCAGTATTCCGCTTCACCAAAGCCACGAACTGAGATGTAGTTCAGCAGGAAGATAACGCCGAGGAACAACGCACTCCAGATCCAGCCCGGTGTATCCGGGAACCACCAGCTCATGACCAGCTGAGCTGCAACCAGGTCAACGGCGATAGTCACCGCCCAGTTGTACCAGTAGTTCCAGCCCAGCGCGAAGCCAAAGCCTTCTTCAACATAGTTCTGACCGTAAGTGGCAAACGAACCGGAAACCGGCATATATGCAGCCAGTTCACCGAGACTGGTCATCAGGAAGTAAACCATCAGGCCAATCAGCATATACGAGAGCAATGCCCCGCCCGGACCTGCCTGAGAAATCGTTGCGCCAGAGGCAACAAAAAGACCTGTACCGATGGAACCGCCAATGGCAATCATCGTCAGGTGACGCGCCTTTAATTCACGGCGTAAGCCCGGCGCTTCTGTGGTTTTAGTTTCGGAAACCATACAAAAATGCTATCCATCTTAAAAATGAGGCGCGATTGTAGCAGACGATTGGCAATCCTTCCGGCAGAAATACACGGTTATAAGACACCTTCATGATCGCCCAGGGATTATAAGTAAAGCAGCCAATCTCTTTTCTGGCGAATGCATGCTGAAGGCGCTGCGTCACGAAATCGACACAGCACCAGCATGTTCTTGTACAGCAACTTAACGCGGCACATTTGCGGGATCGCAATAGTCCAGAAAGCGCCGTAGCGCGTTGGAAAGGTGTTTTTGCCGATGATGTATACGCCACAACGTACGCATCAGGCGCGGCAGAGGGACCGCAACTTCACTTAATGTGCCTGCCTGCAATTGATCTTCAATCACACGTCGCGACAGGCAACTAATTCCCAACCCATGACGCACCGCATGTTTGATTGCCTCGGAGTTACCTAATTCCATCGCCATCTCAAACTTCGGTAAATGTGACAGCAACAGATAATCGACAATCTCCCGCGTGCCGGAACCGCGTTCACGCAGGATCCACGGCGCAGCGGCCAGCTGTTCTAAGGTGACCGGACCACGGGCCAACGGCGAAGTCGGCGCGGCGAAAACCACCAGCTCGTCTTCCAGCCACGGTTCAGAAATGATTTCAGTGCTGTGGCACGGTCCTTCAATAAAGCCAATATCAACGCGGAAATCCAGCACCGCTTGCATCACGTCCTGGCTATTCCCAACGCTAAGTTCAATCGGCAACTGCGGATAATCATGGCGATAACGGGCGATAACTGCAGGCAGAATGTAGTTACCGATGGTACTACTGGCATAGATACGAATCGCGCCGTTGTCTTCGCGAAACAGTTGTTCGATTTCAACCGCCTGTTCAAGCAATGCCAACGCACGCGGATAGAGCAGCCGCCCGTGTTCATTAACAACCAGTCTTTTCCCCACGCGATCAAACAGTTGCACGCCAAGCTGCCCTTCCAGGTCGGTCAAGGCTGCGCTCACTGCTGATTGCGACAACGCCAGCATCACCGACGCCTGGGTGGTTGATCCACTTTTCAATACTTCTGCAAAAACTTCCAACTGCCGGAGGGTGATGTGCATAGTCGCTTACCACTTATAAAGATTAATTATAAATATATAATCAATTTTATTTTTAAACCAGTTAGTCGTAACCTTATGCCCGGTTAAAGGAGAGGGTTATGACGAATATCACCTTACAGAAACAACATCGTACACTGTGGCATTTTATTCCGGGGTTAGCCCTGAGTGCAGTTATCACCGGGGTCGCCCTGTGGGGTGGTTCCATTCCCGCGGTTGCGGGTGCCGGGTTTAGTGCCCTCACCCTCGCAATCTTGTTGGGGATGGTTTTAGGCAACACCATCTATCCGCACATCTGGAAAAGCTGTGACGGTGGTGTGCTGTTTGCCAAGCAATATTTATTACGTCTGGGTATCATTCTTTATGGCTTCCGTCTGACGTTCTCGCAAATTGCCGATGTCGGTATCAGTGGGATCATCATTGACGTGTTGACGCTGTCCAGTACCTTCCTGCTGGCTTGCTTCCTGGGGCAGAAAGTGTTTGGTCTGGATAAGCACACCAGCTGGTTGATCGGTGCCGGTAGCAGTATCTGTGGTGCTGCCGCGGTACTGGCGACTGAGCCGGTAGTGAAAGCGGAAGCCAGTAAAGTAACCGTGGCTGTTGCAACCGTTGTTATCTTCGGGACCGTCGCGATTTTCCTCTACCCGGCGATATATCCGCTGATGTCTCAATGGTTTAGTCCGGAAACTTTCGGTATCTACATTGGTTCTACTGTGCACGAAGTGGCGCAGGTGGTGGCGGCAGGTCATGCTATCAGCCCGGATGCGGAAAACGCAGCAGTTATTTCCAAAATGCTGCGCGTGATGATGCTGGCTCCGTTCCTCATCCTGCTGGCGGCGCGTGTTAAACAGCTGTCTGGGGCGAACAGCGGCGAGAAAAGCAAAATCACTATTCCGTGGTTTGCCATCTTGTTCATCGTCGTTGCCATCTTTAACTCGTTCCACCTGTTACCGCAGAGCGTGGTGAACATGCTGGTAACGCTGGATACCTTCCTGCTGGCAATGGCGATGGCGGCGCTGGGTCTGACCACTCACGTCAGCGCGCTGAAAAAAGCCGGGGCGAAACCTCTGCTGATGGCACTGGTACTGTTTGCCTGGCTGATTGTTGGTGGTGGTGCGATTAACTATGTGATTCAAAGCGTCATCGCATAAACCACTACATCTTGCTCCTGTTAACCCGCTATCATTACCGTTTTCCTCCAGCGGGTTTAACAGGAGTCCTCGCATGAAATACATTGGAGCGCACGTTAGTGCTGCTGGCGGTCTGGCAAATGCCGCAATTCGCGCCGCCGAAATCGACGCAACCGCGTTTGCCTTGTTCACCAAAAACCAACGTCAGTGGCGTGCCGCACCGCTCACGACGCAAACCATCGATGAATTCAAAGCGGCCTGTGAAAAATATCACTACACATCGGCGCAAATTCTTCCCCACGACAGCTATCTGATTAACCTCGGACATCCGGTCACTGAAGCTCTGGAAAAATCGCGCGATGCCTTTATAGATGAAATGCAGCGTTGCGAACAACTGGGGCTTTCTTTGCTCAACTTCCACCCTGGCAGCCATCTGATGCAGATTTCAGAAGAGGATTGCCTTGCGCGTATTGCCGAATCCATCAACATTGCGCTGGATAAAACTCAAGGTGTAACAGCGGTGATTGAAAACACCGCCGGTCAGGGCAGTAACTTAGGGTTTAAATTCGAACATCTCGCGGCGATTATCGACGGCGTGGAAGATAAATCCCGTGTCGGCGTCTGCATTGATACCTGCCATGCTTTCGCTGCCGGGTATGATTTGCGTACTCCAGCCGAATGCGAGAAAACGTTCGCGGATTTTGCCCGTATTGTTGGCTTTAAGTATCTGCGCGGGATGCACCTTAACGATGCGAAAAGCACCTTTGGCAGCCGCGTTGACCGCCATCATAGCCTCGGTGAAGGCAATATCGGTCATGATGCGTTCCGCTGGATCATGCAGGACGACCGTTTCGACGGCATTCCGCTGATCCTTGAAACCATCAACCCGGATATCTGGGCAGAAGAGATCGCCTGGCTGAAAGCGCAACAAACTGAAAAAGCGGTAGCCTGAAGATGAATAACCGGGAAAAGGAGATCCTTGCAATTTTACGGCGTAACCCGCTGATTCAGCAGAACGAAATTGCGGACATGCTGCAAATCAGTCGTTCGCGCGTTGCGGCGCATATTATGGATTTAATGCGCAAAGGGCGGATTAAAGGCAAAGGTTACATTCTCACCGAGCAGGAATACTGCGTAGTGGTGGGGACAATCAATATGGATATTCGCGGGATGGCGGATATCCGTTACCCGCAAGCGGCTTCTCATCCCGGTACAATTCATTGCTCGGCGGGCGGCGTGGGACGCAACATCGCCCACAATCTGGCGCTGTTAGGCCGTGACGTCCATTTGCTTTCAGTGATTGGCGATGACTTTTATGGCGAAATGCTCCTGGAAGAAACGCGCCGTGCCGGCGTGAATGTCTCCGGCTGCGTTCGTTTGCATGGTCAAAGCACATCGACGTATCTGGCAATTGCCAATCGAGACGATCAAACCGTGCTGGCGATTAACGATACCCATCTGCTGGAACAGTTGACACCGCAACTACTGAACGGGTCGCGCGATTTACTTCGTCATGCGGGCGTGGTACTGGCTGATTGCAACCTGACAGCCGAGGCGCTGGAATGGGTCTTTACCCTCGCTGATGAAATCCCGGTGTTTGTCGATACCGTTTCAGAATTCAAAGCGGGCAAAATCAAACACTGGCTGGCGCATATTCACACCCTGAAACCCACTTTACCGGAGCTGGAAATTTTATGGGGACAGGCGATCACCAGCGATGCTGACCGTAATGCCGCAGTGAATGCATTGCATCAGCAAGGTGTTCAGCAACTGTTTGTTTATTTGCCCGATGAGTCAGTTGGTAATGACTCCAACTTATTGATAGTGTTTTATGTTCAGATAATGCCCGATGACTTTGTCATGCAGCTCCACCG
>NZ_JAVUPQ010000028.1:0-46931 GCF_032029835.1 Escherichia sp. AM3
CTGATAGAAACAGAAGCCACTGGAGCACCTCAAAAACACCATCATACACTAAATCAGTAAGTTGGCAGCATCACCCGTTATTTATTCCCACCGGTTGGCTGCCTAACGAACATTTCGCCAAAATTGTCGGCCCGATGATTACCTATTTATTGCCCGTGATGATTGGTTCTACAGGTGGTCATCTGGTCGGCGGTAAACGCGGGGCGGTCATGGGCGGAATAGGTACTATTGGTGTGATCGTTGGCGCAGAGATCCCGATGTTCCTTGGCTCAATGATCATGGGGCCGCTCGGTGGGTTGGTCATAAAATATGTCGATAAGGCACTGGAAAAACGCATACCTGCCGGTTTTGAGATGGTTATCAATAACTTCTCATTAGGTATCGCGGGGATGCTCCTTTGTCTGCTGGGTTTTGAAGTTATCGGCCCGGCGGTGTTAATTGCCAATACTTTCGTCAAAGAGTGTATTGAGGCGCTGGTACATGCGGGTTATCTGCCATTGTTGTCAGTCATCAATGAACCGGCGAAAGTGCTTTTCCTCAATAATGCGATCGATCAGGGCGTCTATTATCCGCTGGGAATGCAACAGGCTTCGGTTAACGGTAAATCCATCTTCTTTATGGTGGCCTCTAACCCAGGTCCGGGCCTGGGGCTGCTGCTGGCGTTTACCTTGTTTGGTAAAGGGATGAGTAAACGTTCTGCGCCCGGGGCGATGATTATTCACTTCCTCGGTGGGATCCACGAACTGTATTTCCCGTATGTGCTGATGAAGCCGCTGACCATTATTGCCATGATTGCGGGCGGTATGTCTGGCACCTGGATGTTTAACTTACTGGACGGTGGTCTGGTGGCTGGCCCAAGTCCGGGGTCTATCTTTGCTTACCTGGCACTGACGCCGAAAGGCTCGTTCCTGGCGACAATTGCCGGTGTTACGGTAGGTACCCTGGTGTCCTTTGCTATTACTTCGCTGATACTGAAGATGGAAAAAACGGTGGAAACGGAGAGCGAAGATGAGTTTGCTCAGTCAGCCAATGCGGTTAAGGCGATGAAACAAGAGGGTGCATTCTCGTTAAGCAGGGTTAAGCGTATCGCCTTTGTTTGCGATGCGGGGATGGGCTCCAGTGCGATGGGCGCGACCACCTTCCGTAAACGCCTGGAAAAAGCGGGGCTGGCAATTGAAGTAAAACATTACGCCATAGAAAACGTGCCTGCGGATGCGGATATCGTCGTTACTCATGCCAGTCTGGAAGGGCGCGTGAAACGTGTGACGGATAAACCACTGATATTGATTAATAACTATATTGGCGATCCAAAACTCGACACTTTATTTAATCAATTAACCGCCGAACATAAACACTGATTACAGAGGTAAAAATGAAAACCAAAGTTGCTGCTATTTATGGCAAGCGGGATGTCCGTCTGCGCGTATTTGAACTGCCAGAAATTACCGATAATGAATTACTGGTGAGTGTAATTTCTGACAGCGTCTGTTTATCGACCTGGAAAGCGGCGTTACTCGGTAGTGAACATAAACGCGTACCCGACGATTTAGAAAATCATCCGGTCATTACCGGGCATGAATGTGCCGGGGTTATTGTCGAAGTGGGTAAAAATCTCACTGGCAAATATAAAAAAGGCCAGCGTTTTGTATTGCAACCGGCGATGGGGTTACCAAGCGGATATTCAGCGGGCTACAGCTACGAATATTTTGGCGGCAATGCCACTTATATGATTATTCCCGAAATCGCCATTAATTTGGGCTGCGTATTACCGTATCACGGCTCTTATTTTGCTGCGGCGTCGCTGGCAGAGCCTATGTGCTGCATTATTGGTGCTTATCATGCCAATTATCACACCACGCAATATGTTTATGAGCATCGCATGGGCGTCAAACCTGGCGGCAATATTGCACTGCTGGCGTGTGCAGGTCCGATGGGCATTGGCGCTATCGATTACGCCATTAACGGCGGCATACAACCGTCGCGGGTGGTGGTGGTCGATATCGACGACAAACGTCTGGCGCAGGTACAGAAGCTGCTGCCGGTGGAACTGGCGGCCAGTAAAGGCATTGAGCTGGTGTATGTGAATACCAAAGGGATGAGCGATCCTGTCCAGATGCTGCGGGCGCTGAGAGGAGATGCCGGGTTCGATGACATTTTTGTTTATGCGGCGGTGCCTGCTGTCGTTGAGATGGCTGATGAATTACTGGCGGAAGATGGCTGTCTGAACTTCTTTGCCGGGCCGACGGATAAAAACTTCAAAGTGCCGTTTAATTTCTACAACGTCCATTACAACAGCACGCACGTCGTCGGTACATCTGGCGGTTCAACGGACGACATGAAAGAGGCGATTGCCCTTAGCGCCACTGGGCAGTTACAGCCGTCGTTTATGGTGACCCATATCGGTGGCCTGGATGCGGTGCCAGAAACCGTGCTCAATCTGCCGGATATCCCTGGCGGTAAAAAAACTCATTTATAACGGCGTGACCATGCCGCTCACTGCCATTGCCGATTTTGCCGAAAAAGGCAAAACCGATCCGCTGTTTAAAGAGTTGGCGCGGCTGGTTGAGGAAACGCACGGCATCTGGAATGAACAGGCCGAGAAATATCTGCTGGCACAATTTGGCGTTGATATCGGGGAGGCCGCGCAATGATGTCCCTGGCGTGGCCATTATTTCGCGTTACGGAACAGGCAGCGTTGGCTGCCTGGCCGCAAACCGGATGTGGCGACAAAAATAAAATTGATGGCCTGGCGGTCACCGCGATGCGCCAGGCATTAAACGACGTCGCTTTTCGTGGACGAGTGGTTATCGGCGAAGGAGAAATTGACCATGCGCCGATGCTGTGGATTGGCGAAGAGGTGGGCAAAGGCGATGGGCCAGAAGTCGATATCGCGGTTGATCCCATTGAAGGCACGCGGATGGTGGCGATGGGGCAGAGCAATGCGCTGGCGGTCATGGCTTTCGCCCCTCGAGATAGCCTGTTACATGCGCCCGATATGTATATGAAAAAGCTGGTTGTTAATCGGCTGGCGGCGGGCGCGATTGATCTGTCTTTGCCTCTGACGGACAACCTGCGCAACGTGGCGAAAGCGTTAGGCAAACCGCTGGATAAGCTGCGCATGGTTACGCTGGATAAACCGCGCCTGAGTGCCGCGATTGAGGAAGCAACACAGCTGGGCGTGAAGGTTTTTGCCCTGCCGGATGGCGATGTCGCCGCCAGCGTGCTGACCTGCTGGCAGGATAATCCTTACGATGTGATGTACACCATCGGCGGTGCGCCAGAAGGCGTGATTTCTGCCTGTGCCGTTAAAGCATTAGGCGGGGATATGCAGGCCGAGCTGATTGACTTTTGCCAGGCTAAAGGGGATTACACGGAAAATCGGCAGATTGCAGAGCAGGAGCGCAAGCGTTGCAAGGCAATGGGCGTTGACGTTAACCGTGTGTACTCGCTCGATGAACTGGTGAGGGGGAACGATATCCTCTTTAGCGCTACGGGCGTGACGGGCGGTGAGCTGGTGAACGGTATCCAACAGACGGCGAATGGGGTGCGGACGCAGACATTACTGATCGGCGGCGCGGACCAAACGTGTAATATAATAGACTCCCTGCATTGATGGTGATCTATCGGAAGACCAATGGCGACGCTGACAGAAGATGATGTGCTTGAGCAACTGGATGCACAGGACAATTTATTTTCATTTATGAAAACTGCGCATACCATTTTGCTCCAGGGGATACGCCAGTTTCTGCCGTCGCTGTTTGTCGATAACGATGAAGAGATCGTGGAATATGCAGTGAAGCCGTTACTCGCCCAAAGCGGCCCGCTTGACGATATTGATGTTGCACTGCGTTTGATTTATGCGTTGGGGAAAATGGATAAATGGTTGTACGCCGATATCACGCATTTTTCCCAGTTCTGGCATTACCTGAACGAACAGGATGAAACGCCCGGATTTGCCGATGACATGACCTGGGATTTTATCAGCAACGTCAATAGCATAACCTGCAATGCGACGCTCTATGACGCGTTGAAAGCGATGAAGTTCGCCGATTTCGCCGTCTGGTCAGAGGCGCGTTTTAGCGGAATGGTCAAAACGGCGCTGACGCTGGCAGTAACGACCACCTTAAAGGAATTAACGCCGTGAAAATTGAATTAACGGTGAATGGGCTGAAGATACAGGCACAGTACCAGAACGAAGAGATTGAAAATGTACATAAACCGTTGCTGCACATGTTGGCGGCCTTACAGACGGTAAATCCGCAGCGGCGTACGGTGGTTTTTCTTTGCGCTCCGCCGGGGACGGGTAAATCAACCCTAACCACCTTCTGGGAATATCTCGCGCAACAAGACCCGGAACTGCCCGCTATTCAGACGCTCCCGATGGATGGTTTTCACCATTACAATAGCTGGCTGGATGCGCATCAATTGCGCCCCTTCAAAGGCGCACCAGAGACATTTGACGTTGCGAAACTGACGGAAAATCTGCGCCAGGTCGTGGAAGGGGATTGTACGTGGCCGCAGTACGATCGACAAAAGCATGATCCTGTTGAAGATGCGTTGCACGTTACCGCACCACTCGTCATCGTCGAAGGAAACTGGTTGTTACTGGATGATGAAAAGTGGCTGGAGTTGGCATCTTTCTGCGATTTTTCTATTTTTATTCATGCACCTGCTCAAATTCTGCGGGAGCGCTTGATTAGTCGTAAAATTGCGGGAGGATTAACGCGGCAAGTAGCCGAAGCATTTTATGCCCGCACCGATGGCCCCAATGTCGAGCGTGTGCTGATGAATAGCCGTCAGGCCAATCTGATAGTAGAGATGACTGAAGAAGGCCGGTATCACTTCACAAGCTGACAATTTATTCCAGTTATTGTAGGGTTATTATTACGCCAGCCTGGAATAAAGCTTCCCACAAAAGGGGATAAAAGTGTGATGTGAGTCAGATAAATGTCTTCTTCGGCTGGACAAACATTCCTTTTATTCCACGTTTCGCTTATCCTAGCTGAAGCGTTTCAGTCGATTAAATGTTCGACAATTAACCAATCAGTCGCAGTTTGCGACAGGTAAGGTTTCCCCGGACGATTTGCTGGATTACTCTGTCTGGCAAATTTGCTCAGGGAAAACCTTGCAGGAGATCTATGACCGTACGCGTAGCGATAAATGGCTTCGGTCGCATCGGGCGTAATGTGGTTCGTGCTTTGTATGAATCCGGACGCCGGGCGGAAATTACCGTGGTGGCAATCAACGAACTGGCGGATGCTGCGGGCATGGCGCATTTGTTGAAATATGACACCAGCCATGGCCGTTTTGCATGGGAAGTACGACAGGAACGCGATCAACTTTTTGTTGGTGATGACGCCATCCGCGTATTGCATGAACGTTCACTGCAATCGCTCCCCTGGCGTGAACTTGGCGTTGATGTAGTCCTCGACTGCACCGGCGTATATGGCTCCCGCGAGCATGGCGAAGCGCATATTGCCGCCGGGGCCAAAAAAGTGCTCTTTTCACATCCTGGCAGTAACGATCTCGACGCGACCGTTGTTTACGGCGTCAATCAGGATCAACTTCGTGCGGAACACCGCATCGTTTCTAACGCTTCCTGTACCACGAATTGCATAATTCCCGTCATCAAATTGTTAGATGATGCGTACGGTATTGAGTCCGGCACTGTGACCACAATTCACTCCGCCATGCACGATCAACAGGTTATTGATGCATACCATCCTGACCTGCGTCGCACCCGGGCAGCCAGCCAGTCGATCATTCCGGTCGATACTAAACTGGCCGCCGGTATCACACGATTTTTTCCGCAATTTAACGATCGCTTTGAAGCGATTGCGGTACGTGTGCCAACCATAAATGTGACGGCAATCGATTTAAGCGTGACGGTGAAGAAACCTGTAAAAGCCAATGAAGTCAACCTGTTGCTGCAAAAAGCAGCACAAGGTGCATTTCATGGTATAGTTGACTATACGGAATTGCCGTTGGTCTCTGTAGATTTTAACCACGATCCGCACAGTGCCATTGTCGATGGCACCCAAACCCGGGTCAGTGGCGCACACCTGATCAAAACGTTGGTCTGGTGCGATAACGAATGGGGCTTTGCTAACCGAATGCTCGACACGACGTTAGCTATGGCTACTGTTGCTTTCAGGTAAGACGCAAGCAGCGTCTGCAAAACTTTTAGAATCAACGAGAGGATTCACCATGTCTGTAATTAAGATGACCGATCTGGATCTTGCTGGGAAACGTGTATTTATCCGTGCGGATCTGAACGTACCAGTAAAAGACGGGAAAGTAACCAGCGACGCGCGTATCCGTGCTTCTCTGCCGACCATCGAACTGGCCCTGAAACAAGGCGCAAAAGTGATGGTAACTTCCCACCTGGGTCGTCCTACCGAAGGCGAGTACAACGAAGAATTCTCTCTGCTGCCGGTTGTTAACTACCTGAAAGACAAACTGTCTAACCCGGTTCGTCTGGTTAAAGATTACCTCGACGGCGTTGACGTTGCTGAAGGTGAACTGGTTGTTCTGGAAAACGTTCGCTTCAACAAAGGCGAGAAGAAAGACGACGAAACCCTGTCCAAAAAATACGCTGCACTGTGTGACGTGTTCGTAATGGACGCATTCGGTACTGCTCACCGCGCGCAGGCTTCTACTCACGGTATCGGTAAATTCGCTGACGTTGCGTGCGCAGGCCCGCTGCTGGCAGCTGAACTGGACGCGCTGGGTAAAGCACTGAAAGAACCTGCTCGCCCGATGGTGGCTATCGTTGGTGGTTCTAAAGTATCTACCAAACTGACCGTTCTGGACTCCCTGTCTAAAATCGCTGACCAGCTGATTGTTGGTGGTGGTATCGCTAACACATTTATCGCGGCACAAGGCCACGATGTGGGTAAATCCCTGTACGAAGCTGACCTGGTTGACGAAGCTAAACGTCTGCTGACCACCTGCAACATCCCGGTTCCGTCTGATGTTCGCGTAGCAACCGAGTTCTCTGAAACTGCACCGGCTACCCTGAAATCTGTTAACGATGTGAAAGCTGACGAGCAGATCCTGGATATCGGTGATGCTTCCGCTCAGGAACTGGCTGAAATCCTGAAGAATGCGAAAACCATTCTGTGGAACGGTCCGGTTGGCGTGTTCGAATTCCCGAACTTCCGCAAAGGTACTGAAATCGTGGCTAACGCTATCGCAGACAGCGAAGCGTTCTCCATCGCTGGCGGCGGCGACACTCTGGCAGCAATCGACCTGTTCGGCATTGCTGACAAAATCTCCTACATCTCCACTGGCGGCGGCGCATTCCTCGAATTCGTGGAAGGTAAAGTACTGCCTGCAGTAGCGATGCTCGAAGAGCGCGCTAAGAAGTAAAAAATCACAGGGCAGGGAAACCTGCCCTTGTTTCAGCGCGCTTTTAGAGCACGCAATTTTTCATACTCTAAATAATTCGAGTTGCAGGAAGGCGACAAGAGAGTGAATCCCCAGGAGCTTACATAAGTAAGTGACTGGGGTGAGCGAACGCAGACGCAGCACATGCAACTTGAAGTATGACGAGTATAAGGCCCGACGATACAGGACAAGAGACATGTCTAAGATTTTTGATTTCGTAAAACCTGGCGTAATCACTGGTGATGACGTACAGAAAGTTTTCCAGGTAGCAAAAGAAAACAACTTCGCACTGCCAGCAGTAAACTGCGTCGGTACTGACTCCATCAACGCCGTACTGGAAACCGCTGCTAAAGTTAAAGCGCCGGTTATCGTTCAGTTCTCCAACGGTGGTGCTTCCTTTATCGCTGGTAAAGGCGTGAAATCTGACGTTCCGCAGGGTGCTGCTATCCTGGGCGCGATCTCTGGTGCGCATCACGTTCACCAGATGGCTGAACATTATGGTGTTCCGGTTATCCTGCACACTGACCACTGCGCGAAGAAACTGCTGCCGTGGATCGACGGTCTGTTGGACGCGGGTGAAAAACACTTCGCAGCTACCGGTAAGCCGCTGTTCTCTTCTCACATGATCGACCTGTCTGAAGAATCTCTGCAAGAGAACATCGAAATCTGCTCTAAATACCTGGAGCGCATGTCCAAAATCGGCATGACTCTGGAAATCGAACTGGGTTGCACCGGTGGTGAAGAAGACGGCGTGGACAACAGCCACATGGACGCTTCTGCACTGTACACCCAGCCGGAAGACGTTGATTACGCATACACCGAGCTGAGCAAAATCAGCCCGCGTTTCACCATCGCTGCGTCCTTCGGTAACGTACACGGTGTTTACAAGCCGGGTAACGTGGTTCTGACTCCGACCATCCTGCGTGATTCTCAGGAATATGTTTCTAAGAAACACAACCTGCCGCACAACAGCCTGAACTTCGTATTCCACGGTGGTTCCGGTTCTACTGCTCAGGAAATCAAAGACTCCGTAAGCTACGGCGTAGTAAAAATGAACATCGATACCGATACCCAATGGGCAACCTGGGAAGGCGTTCTGAACTACTACAAAGCGAACGAAGCTTATCTGCAGGGGCAGTTGGGTAACCCGAAAGGCGAAGATCAGCCGAACAAGAAATACTACGATCCGCGCGTATGGCTGCGTGCCGGTCAGACTTCGATGATCGCTCGTCTGGAAAAAGCATTCCAGGAACTGAACGCGATCGACGTTCTGTAAGATATTCCTTTCTGCTTATCTCAAGGCCCGCTCTGCGGGTCTTTTTTTCGCCAAAAGCAAAATTGCCTGATGCGCTACGCTTATCAGGCCTACACGTATCCTGCAATATATTGAATTTGCAGGTTTTTGTAGGCCGGATAAGGCGTTCACGCCGCATCCGGCATGACAAAACGCACATTGATATCTGTCTGAGCCCCGCTCTGCGGGGATTTTTTCGCCAAAAGCAAGGTGATTCAGATGAGAAATCTGTGATCTATTTGGCAAAATTATGCTTTATTGTTTACCCTTGTCAGACTGCCCGTCATAAGGCGGCGGAGTGTATTTCTCCATTTTGAGTCAGTTGAAAAGGAATATTGAATGGAAGATTTGAATGTTGTCGATAGCATAAACGGCGCGGGAAGCTGGCTGGTAGCTAACCAGGCGCTGCTGCTAAGTTATGCAGTAAACATCGTGGCGGCACTCGCGATCATCATCGTTGGTTTGATTATCGCGCGGATGATTTCCAACGCGGTGAATCGCCTGATGATCTCCCGTAAAATCGATGCCACTGTTGCTGATTTTCTTTCTGCATTAGTCCGTTACGGTATTATCGCCTTTACGCTAATCGCAGCCCTGGGACGCGTGGGTGTACAAACCGCGTCAGTCATTGCTGTACTCGGTGCCGCAGGCTTAGCTGTTGGTCTGGCTTTGCAGGGGTCACTTTCTAACCTGGCCGCTGGCGTGTTACTTGTCATGTTCCGCCCGTTCCGTGCCGGAGAATATGTTGACCTGGGCGGCGTAGCCGGTACTGTGCTGAGTGTGCAGATTTTCTCCACCACCATGCGTACTGCAGACGGTAAAATTATCGTTATTCCGAACGGTAAAATTATTGCCGGAAATATTATTAACTTCTCCCGCGAGCCAGTTCGCCGTAACGAATTTATTATTGGCGTGGCGTATGATTCCGATATCGATCAGGTTAAGCAGATCCTGACCAATATTATCCAGTCTGAAGATCGCATTTTGAAAGATCGCGAAATGACTGTGCGCCTGAACGAACTTGGTGCATCGTCGATTAATTTCGTGGTCCGCGTCTGGAGCAACAGCGGCGATCTGCAAAACGTGTACTGGGATGTGCTGGAGCGTATTAAACGTGAATTTGATGCCGCCGGTATCAGCTTCCCGTACCCGCAAATGGATGTGAACTTTAAGCGGGTGAAAGAAGACAAAGCTGCGTAATCAACGCTGAGGCCAGATAATACTCTCTGGCCTCTCTCTTATTAGTTTTTCTGATTGCCAATTAATATTATCAATTTCCGCTAATAACAATCCCGCGATATAGTCTCTGCATCAGATACTTAATTCGGAATATCCAACGTGTTTTCTTATTACTTTCAAGGTCTTGCACTTGGGGCGGCTATGATCCTACCGCTCGGTCCACAAAATGCTTTTGTGATGAATCAGGGCATACGTCGTCAGTACCACATTATGATTGCCTTACTTTGTGCTATCAGCGATTTGGTCCTGATTTGCGCCGGGATTTTTGGTGGCAGCGCGTTATTGATGCAGTCGCCGTGGTTGCTGGCGCTGGTCACCTGGGGCGGCGTAGCCTTCTTGCTGTGGTATGGTTTTGGCGCTTTTAAAACAGCAATGAGCAGTAATATTGAGTTAGCCAGCGCCGAAGTCATGAAGCAAGGCAGATGGAAAATTATCGCCACCATGTTGGCAGTGACCTGGCTGAATCCGCATGTTTACCTGGATACTTTTGTTGTACTGGGCAGCCTTGGCGGGCAACTTGATGTGGAACCAAAACGCTGGTTTGCACTCGGGACAATTAGCGCCTCTTTCCTGTGGTTCTTTGGTCTGGCTCTTCTCGCAGCCTGGCTGGCACCGCGTCTGCGCACGGCAAAAGCACAGCGCATTATCAATCTGGTTGTGGGATGTGTTATGTGGTTTATTGCCTTGCAGCTGGCGAGAGACGGTATTGCTCATGCACAAGCCTTGTTCAGTTAGGCGCTATCTGATGGAAAAATAAAACAGAGGCGCTAAGCTTGCCTCCAGAGGTCCTGAATTTTGGGCAAGTCAATTAACACGGAGAGACTAACGTGAAGTTCAAAGTTATCGCCCTGGCGGCATTAATGGGTATTAGCGGGATGGCAGCGCAGGCTAACGAATTGCCGGATGGACCGCATATTGTCACCTCCGGTACGGCAAGCGTGGATGCGGTGCCAGACATTGCCACTCTTGCGATTGAAGTTAACGTGGCCGCGAAGGATGCCGCTACTGCCAAGAAACAGGCAGATGAGCGCGTCGCACAATACATTTCCTTCCTTGAACTCAATCAGATCGCGAAAAAAGATATCAGCTCAGCGAACTTACGCACCCAGCCAGATTATGATTATCAGGATGGTAAAAGTATCCTTAAAGGCTACCGCGCTGTGAGAACGGTGGAAGTCACGCTCCGTCAGTTAGACAAACTGAATTCCTTGCTGGATGGCGCGCTGAAGGCGGGTCTTAACGAAATTCGTTCTGTGTCGCTGGGCGTGGCGCAGCCGGATGCCTATAAAGACAAAGCGCGTAAGGCAGCGATTGATAACGCGATTCATCAGGCGCAGGAACTGGCGAACGGCTTTCATCGTAAACTGGGGCCGGTATATAGCGTGCGCTACCATGTTTCCAACTATCAGCCCAGCCCAATGGTGCGGATGATGAAAGCCGATGCCGCGCCGGTGTCCGCCCAGGAAACTTACGAGCAGGCCGCTATTCAGTTTGATGATCAGGTCGATGTGGTCTTCCAGTTAGAACCTGTGGATCAACAACCCGCTAAAACACCTGCAGCACAATAATATTTGTAGCCCGACGTATTCGTCGGGCTAATGCCTTTACCCGATATTGCCTCCTTTTTCTGTAATTTTCTGTAAAACCATGACGTAATCACCTATCTTTGCTCGCGGTTTCATCAAGGATAGGCTGACTGAAACGGTTAAGCGGACAAGGATGCGGGGGAGGGGGATGGACATTTTTATTTCGAAAAAGATGCGCAATTTCATTTTATTAGCGCAAACCAATAATATTGCCCGGGCGGCAGAAAAAATCCATATGACGGCTTCGCCATTTGGTAAAAGCATTGCCGCGCTGGAAGAACAAATTGGCTATACGCTATTTACCCGCAAAGATAATAATATCAGCCTCAATAAAGCCGGACAGGAACTGTATCAAAAACTGTTCCCGGTTTATCAACGGCTTTCTGCGATTGATAATGAAATCCATAACTCAGGGCGTCGTTCACGAGAAATTGTGATTGGCATAGATAATACTTATCCGACAATTATTTTCGATCAGTTGATTAGTCTCGGAGATAAGTATGAAGGCGTGACCGCCCAGCCAGTTGAGTTCAGCGAAAATGGCGTTATCGATAATCTTTTTGACCGCCAGTTAGATTTTATTATCTCCCCACAGCATGTATCTGCACGAGTTCAGGAACTGGAAAACCTGACTATCAGTGAACTACCACCGCTGCGATTAGGCTTTCTCGTTTCTCGCCGTTATGAAGAGCGACAAGAGCAAGAGCTGCTTCAGGAGCTGCCCTGGCTACAAATGCGCTTTCAGAACCGGGCCAACTTCGAAGCAATGATTGATGCGAATATGCGACCTTGTGGGATCAATCCAACCATTATTTATCGTCCCTACAGTTTTATGGCCAAAATCAGCGCCGTGGAGCGCGGACATTTTCTGACGGTGATCCCGCATTTTGCCTGGCGACTGGTGAATCCGGCAACGCTGAAATATTTTGATGCACCGCACAGGCCGATGTATATGCAGGAATATCTTTATTCAATCAGAAATCATCGTTATACCGCCACGATGCTTCAGCATATTGCTGAAGATCGTGACGGGACGAGTCATTAACCCAGCATCGAGCCGGTTGCAATTAAATTACGGTGTAAGTCGAAGACGTGGCTAAGATCGTGGTGAATATGTCCGCCAGGCGCATTTTCCAGATAGCGATGCAGATAATCCCGATACATAGGATGTGCACAATTATCAATGATAGTGCGGGCGCGTTGAAGCGGGGAAAGACCGCGCAGATCGGCGATCCCTTGTTCGGTGATGATCACTTTGACGCTGTGTTCGCTGTGATCAACATGGCTGCACATTGGCACGACGGTTGAGATCTTGCCTTCTTTAGCAATCGACGGGGCCATAAAGATCGACAGATACGCGTTGCGTTCAAAATCACCGCTGCCGCCGATGCCGTTCATCAGATCGACCCCGGCTACGTGTGTTGAGTTGGCATGCCCGTAAATATCAAACTCCAGGCCGACGTTCAGAGCGATGACGCCCAGACGACGGATGATTTCCGGGTTATTGGAAATCTCCTGCGGACGCAACACAATGCGGCTGGCAAAGTAATCCATATTGTCGTAAATCTTGCGCAGGGAATCGGCCGAGATTGTCAGGCTGGAGGCGCTGGCCCCGCTGATTTTGCCGGTTTCCAGTAAATGCACCACCGATTCCTGTAGCACTTCCGAATACATCATAAACGGAGGAATTTCCGGGTTTTCCCCCAGACGCGCCATTACCGCATTATTGATATTGCCCACGCCACTTTGCAGCGGCAGAAATTCCGGCGGAATACGCCCATGCGCCATTTCCTGCAATAAGAACGTGACCACGTTATCGGCAATCTGCTGGCACATGGGATTTTGCTTATCCAGCATATTACCGGCGTCAGGCAAGTTGGTTTCCACGACGGCGACAATCTTTTTCGGATCGATTTGCACATAGCGGGTACCGACGCGATCCATTGCATGGAAGATCGACACGCTATTGCGCCGCGGTGGCGCGCCAGGAATCACAATATCCGCCAGTTCTGCAACGCGCGGATCGTGATAGTGATTGAGTTCAATGATCACTTTCTTCGCCCGCAGCAGCCATGTCGGCGCATTACCGATCCCGCTGGTTAACCAGACTCGACCATCTGGTGCCAGTGCCGATGCTTCAATGACGGCAACATCAATGTCGCCGAAGAAACCGTAATTGACCATTTGCGCCACTTCGCTCAAATGCAGGTCAACGAAACTCACCGCGCCCTGATTGATCTTTTTACGTAAACCGGACGATGTTTGATATGGCGCACGCCAGGAAACAGCATCGGCGTCAGAAAGTACATCGTCAGCGGCGGCGCTGATTGACGCCCCCGTCAGCAGGCGAATTTGATACGGCTTTTTGGCCTCATGCTGTTCGTTAGCTCTGCGGGCAATCGCGGTGGGTAGGGCTTTCGGCGAACCCGCCGGGGTAAAGCCGCTAAATGCCACCATGTCGTTATGCTGGATAATTTCTGCCGCTTCATTGGCGGTCATCCTTGTCCACTGAGTTTCCATTTTTACTCCTTCGTTCGCAGGGATTAATGACCAACGAAATTAGGTTTACGTTTTTCGAGGAAAGCGTTCATCCCTTCCTGGTAATCTTCGCTGTCATACACCGCGCGGCGCATCCCCTGAATACGTTCAAATTCATCGGAGTTCATGGTGTGTGCTTCGCCCAGTACACGCAGCTCTTCTTTGATAACGGCAATGGCTAACGGCGCTTTCTCAGAGATGTGGTGCGCCATTTGTAAGGTGAAATCTTCCAGTTCTTCCACTTCCACAACATGGTTGAGGATGCCGACAGCCAGCGCGCGCTGGGCGGTGATTGGCGAAGCGGTAAAAATCAGCTCTTTGACAATGTGGAAGCCCGCGTCGCGGGTCAGGTTGTGAATGCCGACCAGGTTATACGGGACGCCGAGGTTTACAGGCGTCATTGAGAAGGTTGAGGTACTGGCGGCGATGATCAGATCGGAACTCATGATCATTTCAAATGCGCCACCCCAAACACTACCTTCCACCATCGAAATGATCGGTTTCGGGAATTTTTGGATCATGCGGGTGATTTGACGCAATGGATCATCATAGGAGAGCGGATCGCGACCGCCAGACGGCAGTTCGTGAATATCGTGACCTGCGGAGAAGACTTTGGATCCACTCGGTGCGCGCAAAATGATACAGCGAATTTCCGGCCGGTTGAGATCGCTTAACGCCTGCATAAGATCATCAATAAAGACTTTACTTAAGGCATTAAGTTTTCGGCCATAGTTAAACTCAATGACCGCCACTTTGTTGATAGTGACAACGTTAACATACTGATAAGACATAAAAATTCCTTTAATCAAAATATTGCGTCTGGATAAATTCACTGAGCTGCCGCAGGCCGGTGCGCGGTGAGAGCGTATTGTTTTTGACCGCTAAAAGCGTCTGGCGGTAATAGCGATCGAAATCTTCATTCGCGAACAGGTGATTCAGTACTTCTTCTTCGGTCTGCTTACGCAGCCATTCCACCGATTGTTGTTGCCGCACTTGTTGTAAACGACCACTGGCAGTTAGCGCGGTTTTGAAGTCGATGATGGCGTGCCAGATCTCATCGATTCCACGTTTTTCCAGTGCGCTACAAGTCAGAACCCGTGGCTGCCATTCGTCGTATTTACGTCGCAGAATATGCAGGGCACTCTCGTACATATGCCGGGCAATGGCGACATTGGTATGGTTATCGCCATCGTCTTTGTTGATAACGATCAGATCAGCCACTTCCATCAGCCCTTTTTTAATGCCCTGCAGATCATCGCCGCCACCGGCAATTTGCAACGAGATAAAACAGTCCACCATGCGGGCGACTTCTGTTTCCGACTGCCCGACGCCAACCGTTTCGACAATCACTACGTCATAACCCGCTGCTTCGCATAACAGCATTAATTCCCGCGCTCGCTGACTGGCACCGCCCAGATGACCGGAGGATGGTACCGGGCGAATAAACGCCGCTTCGGCACGCGCCAGGTCATTCATGCGGGTTTTATCCCCGAGAATGCTACCGCCAGTGACCGGGCTGCTGGGATCGACCGCAATAACCGCGACCTTTAATCCCTCTCGAATCAACAACATGCCAAAGGCCTCAAGAAAGGTACTTTTCCCCGCGCCGGGGGTGCCGGTAACGCCCAGTCGCAGGGTGTTACCGCAGTACGGCATAATGGCATCAAGCAGCTGCGTACTTAGTGCCTGATGACGCGGGTGACGGCTTTCCACCAGCGTCATGGCCTGGGCGAGTGTGGCACGCTCACCCTGACGTAAGCGGCGAATACTTTCTGCCAGCGTGGCTTCATTAATCATGATGCTGGCTTATCAGATTCAGTACGTCGCGCACACTGTCGAGCATAGGTGTACCTGGACCATAAATCGCCGCCACGCCGCGCTCTTGCAGGAAGGCGTAATCCTGCGGCGGAATGACGCCACCCGCGACCACGCAGATATCTTCGCGTCCCCATTTTTTCAGCGCTTCGACCAGTTCCGGGATCAGCGTTTTATGACCGGCAGCCAGTGAGGATGCGCCCACTACGTGAACGTCGTTTTCTACGGCCAGGCGGGCGATCTCTTCAGGTGTAGAGAACATCGGGCTTAAATCTACGTCGAAACCGAGATCGGAATAGGCGCTGGCGATCACTTTCGCGCCGCGATCGTGTCCATCCTGGCCCATCTTAGCGATCAGAATGCGCGGGCGACGACCATTGTCGGCAAGGAACTGCTCCGTTTGCGCAACAATGGCATCGAACTCGGAGGCCGATTTCTCAGACTGATGATAGCTTTGCGCAATCACGCCGGTAACACACTGGCTTGGCACCAGATAACGGTCGAAAGCGACTTCCAGCGCATCGGAAATTTCACCCAGGGTGGCGCGAACGCGAGCGGCATTAACAGCGGCAGCCAGCAGGTTTTCGTTATGCTGTGCGGCGTGAGTCAGGGCGTTCAACGCGGCGGTTACGGCGGCATCATCACGGGTGGCGCGAATGCGTTCCAGCGAAGCAATTTGCTCGTTACGCACCATCACGTTGTCGATCTCAAGTACATCGGTTTCGTCTTCGTGATCCAGTTTGTACTTGTTGACACCAACGATGACACGCTTGCCCTGGTCGATCAGCGACTGTTCGCGCGCTGAGGCCTCTTCGATCATTCGTTTTGGCAGACCTGCTTCGATCGCTTTCGCCATGCCACCGGCTTCGTCGATCTGTTGGATAATAGCTCTGGCTTGTTTGACGATTTGATCGGTCAGCGACTCAATGTAATAGGATCCGGCCAGTGGATCGACGGTGCGGCAGAGTTCTGATTCTTCCTGGATGATGATCTGGGTGTTGCGGGCAATGCGTGCTGAGAAATCGGTAGGCAAACCAAGCGCTTCGTCAAAGGCGTTGGTATGCAGTGACTGAGTACCGCCCAGCGTCGCAGCCAGTGCTTCAATGGTGGTGCGGATAACGTTGTTATACGGATCCTGTTCAGTCAGGCTCCAGCCTGAGGTCTGGCAGTGGGTACGCAGCGCCAGTGATTTCGGATCCTGTGCGCCAAATCCACTGACCGCTTCGCTCCATAAATAACGTGCCGCACGCAACATGGCGACGTTCATAAACAGATCCATGCCGATACCGAAGAAGAACGACAGGCGAGGAGCGAAGTCATCAATTTTCAGTCCGGCAGAGATTGCTGCTTTGATGTACTCAATCCCATCAGCGAGCGTAAATGCTACCTGCTGCACGCAGTTGGCACCCGCTTCCCCCATGTGGTAACCGCTGATACTGATGGTATTAAATCGCGGCATGTTGCCGGAACACCAGGCGATGATGTCGGCGATAATGCGCATTGACGGTTTTGGTGGGTAAATATAGGTGTTGCGGCAGAGGTACTCTTTGAGAATATCGTTTTGAATGGTGCCGGTCAGTTTATCAGGTGTAACACCTTGCTCTTCTGCGGCGACGATATAAAACGCCAGTACTGGTAGCACTGCGCCATTCATGGTCATCGAAACCGACATTTTATCCAGCGGGATCTGGTCGAACAGGACTTTCATATCTTCCACGGTGTCGATAGCGACGCCCGCTTTGCCGACGTCGCCCGCCACGCGCGGGTTATCGGAGTCGTAGCCACGGTGGGTGGCAAGGTCAAACGCAACGGAAAGACCTTTTTGCCCGGCGGCCAGGTTACGGCGATAAAAAGCGTTGGACTCTTTTGCTGTTGAAAAACCAGCATACTGACGGATGGTCCACGGTTGGGCGGTATACATAGTGGCACGCGGGCCACGAACGTAGGGCGGCAAACCAGGAAGGGTACCTGTCACCTCCAGATTATCGAGATCGGCTTCGGTATACAGCGGCTTGATGGCGATCCCTTCCGCGGTTTGATGAACCAGCGAGTCGACAGTTTTCTCCCGACGGCTCAATTCCTTGTTGGCAAGCTGTTGCCACTCCTGCACGTTAGACATTATTTGCTCCGTAAAACGCAATCAAAATGAGGGTATTTGCGCCTACGGTGAGCTTTTTACGTGGGTTTGTCGCCAGCAAAAAAAATGCATTCAGACGTCGTTTTTTGCCGCCTGAGATTTGTCTATTTTGTGATGTGATTCAAGGAATACAAAAAGAAGTGAGGACAACGCCTGATATGTGCTATCAGGCATTATTTGATGGATTAATCCTGACGAAGGACTTTGTGACCATAATCGAGTAACGCATCAGTGACTTTACGCATCATGCGGCTTTCAGGAGCAAAGCGGTGCCAGTAGAGCATCCGTCGTTGAAATAGCCCAGGCGTTAAGTCAATCAGTTCACCGCTGGCCAGCTCTTTCTCGATTTGCAGGTGCGGGATCATACAGCAGGTGGTGCCCTGGCGAGCAAGTTGTACGAACGCTTCTGAAGAATTAACGATATGGCAGGGCACGCTGCCTGGAGGCAGATCGAAGTTTTGCTGCAAAAAGGCCTGGTGCATATCGTCAAGATGGTCAAACGCGACCACTGGCGCTTTCAGTAATGCCGAACGCGTTACGCCGTTAGGGAAATATTTTTCGGCAAAGGGTTTTGAGCTGACGAACAGATAGTCGAGCGCACCAAGTTTATCGACAAGACAACTCGGCAGCGCCTGATGTTGAATACTCACCGCGCCGACCACTTCGCCGCGGCGCAGACGTTCCTGAGTGCGGGTTTCATCTTCTACCTGCAAGTTGAGGCGGATAGGCGAATCAGCCAACACAGGAGCCAGTGCAGGAAGCAACCACGTCGCCAGACTGTCGGCGTTGACCGCCAGTGAAAGCAGCAGCGGAGTCGAACCGGTTTGTTCATCGCCCAGCCACTCTTCTTCCAGCAACTCCACCTGGCGCAGCAGTGCCAGCAGTTTTTGCCCTTGTTCCGTCGGGCGCGGCGGTACGGTACGCACCAACAGCGGCTGCCCGAACATATTTTCCAGTTGCTTAATGCGCTGTGAGACGGCTGATTGTGTAATGCACAGCTTTTGTGCCGCGCGCTCAAATCCTCGTTCACGTATCACCGCATCCAGTGCCTGTAATGTTCTGTAGTCCGGGCGTTTCATTGCTGTTGTCTGCTCCTGGTAAATGCTTTTTCCTGCACTATGACACAATTTTGTGTCAGGTTGCATATACCGAAGCCGTCGGCGGGTAACATTTGTATCCGTGGTTAAAAGCGCAGCTTAAAAGATCAGGGATTTGCGCTAATGCATTTCGCTCAGCGAGTTCGCGCCCTGGTTGTGTTGAATGGCGTGGCGTTATTGCCTCAATTTGCCTGTAAACAGGGGCTTGCGAACGGTGAACTGGTGCGCCTGTTTGCACCGTGGAGCGGCATACCCAGACCGTTGTATGCTTTATTTGCGGGGCGAAAGGGGATGCCTGCCATTGCGCGATATTTTATGGATGAGTTAACCACGCGGCTTGCCAACGGGGTCTGAATCGCTTTTTTTGTATATAATGCGTGTGAAATTTCATACCACAGGCGAAACGATCATGACGCAGGATGAATTGAAAAAAGCAGTAGGATGGGCGGCACTTCAGTATGTTCAGCCCGGCACCATTGTTGGTGTAGGTACAGGTTCCACCGCCGCACACTTTATTGACGCGCTCGGTACAATGAAAGGCCAGATTGAAGGGGCCGTTTCCAGTTCAGATGCTTCCACTGAAAAACTGAAAAGCCTCGGCATTCACGTTTTTGATCTCAACGAAGTCGACAGCCTTGGCATCTACGTTGATGGCGCAGATGAAATCAACGGCCACATGCAAATGATCAAAGGCGGCGGCGCGGCGCTGACCCGTGAAAAAATCATTGCTTCGGTTGCAGAAAAATTTATCTGTATTGCAGACGCTTCCAAGCAGGTTGATATTCTGGGTAAATTCCCGCTGCCAGTAGAAGTTATCCCGATGGCACGTAGTGCAGTGGCGCGTCAGCTGGTGAAACTGGGCGGTCGTCCGGAATACCGTCAGGGCGTGGTGACCGATAATGGCAACGTGATCCTCGACGTCCACGGCATGGAAATCCTTGACCCGATAGCGATGGAAAACGCCATAAATGCGATTCCTGGCGTGGTGACTGTTGGCTTGTTTGCTAACCGTGGCGCGGACGTTGCGCTGATTGGCACACCTGACGGTGTCAAAACCATTGTGAAATGATCTGACGGGGGAACCTCCCCCGTTAAAAAAATTCTCTTCATTAAATTTGGTGACATGTGTCACGTTTTTACCTGGCTATTGTCGATTGCTCTAAATAAATCTTCTAAACCAGCATATTCATCCAAGAATTACCTTTGCGTGATATTTCCTCAACATCGCGACGCAAACGTTCATATTGCCGCAATATTATTTTTTGATATGTTGAAAGGCGGACGCAAATCCGCACACAACATTTCAAAAGACAGGATTGGGTAAATGGCAAAGGTATCGCTGGAGAAAGACAAGATTAAGTTTCTGCTGGTAGAAGGCGTGCACCAAAAGGCGCTGGAAAGCCTTCGTGCAGCTGGTTACACCAACATCGAATTTCACAAAGGCGCGCTGGATGATGAACAATTAAAAGAATCCATCCGCGATGCCCACTTCATCGGCCTGCGATCCCGTACCCATCTGACTGAAGACGTGATCAACGCCGCAGAAAAACTGGTCGCTATTGGCTGTTTCTGTATCGGAACAAACCAGGTTGATCTGGATGCGGCGGCAAAGCGCGGGATCCCGGTATTTAACGCACCGTTCTCAAATACGCGCTCTGTTGCGGAGCTGGTGATTGGCGAACTGCTGCTGCTATTGCGCGGCGTGCCGGAAGCCAATGCTAAAGCGCACCGTGGCGTGTGGAACAAACTGGCGGCGGGTTCTTTTGAAGCGCGCGGCAAAAAGCTGGGTATCATCGGCTACGGTCATATTGGTACGCAATTGGGCATTCTGGCTGAATCGCTGGGAATGTATGTTTACTTTTATGATATTGAAAATAAACTGCCGCTGGGCAACGCCACTCAGGTACAGCATCTTTCTGACCTGCTGAATATGAGCGATGTGGTGAGTCTGCATGTACCAGAGAATCCGTCCACCAAAAATATGATGGGCGCGAAAGAAATTTCACTAATGAAGCCCGGCTCGCTGCTGATTAATGCTTCGCGCGGTACTGTGGTGGATATTCCGGCGCTGTGTGATGCGCTGGCGAGCAAACATCTGGCGGGGGCGGCAATCGACGTATTCCCGACGGAACCGGCGACCAATAGCGATCCATTTACCTCTCCGCTGTGTGAATTCGACAACGTCCTTCTGACGCCACACATTGGCGGTTCGACTCAGGAAGCGCAGGAGAATATCGGCCTGGAAGTTGCGGGTAAATTGATCAAGTATTCTGACAATGGCTCAACGCTCTCTGCGGTGAACTTCCCGGAAGTCTCGCTGCCACTGCACGGTGGGCGTCGTCTGATGCACATCCACGAAAACCGTCCGGGCGTGCTAACTGCGCTCAACAAAATTTTTGCCGAGCAGGGCGTCAACATCGCCGCGCAATATCTGCAAACTTCCGCCCAGATGGGTTATGTAGTTATTGATATTGAAGCCGACGAAGACGTTGCCGAAAAAGCGCTGCAGGCAATGAAAGCTATTCCGGGTACCATTCGCGCCCGTCTGCTGTACTAATTCCCCTTCTCTGAAAATCAACGGGCAGGTCACTGACTTGCCCGTTTTTTTATCCCTTCTCCACACCGTTGCCGCGTTGCGCATTCTACTTTGCGAGTCTGCTCCAGAAAATAAATCAAAGTCAGATCAATGCGTTGTGTTTATTTAATGGGGATTTACGATGGCAGGGCAGCATGGGGCTGTAACGGTAAAGCCCTCACCGAAGCGAGGGCTTGAAGGAGAAGGGTTATGATGCGACTTGTCATCATACTGATTGTACTGTTACTCATAAGTTTCAGCGCTTATTAACAGTCAGTCTCAGGGGAGGAGCAATCCTCCCTTACCCTTACTCACTAAATTAGGTCAAAGAATCAACGATGTCAATCAGGGCGATGCAGGTGTGTCGCCCTTACCACTCCCAGACTTTCGACGGTGTAACCACCGCAGGCAGTGGGATATCCCACTCTTCAACGGGGAGTTTTTCCACCAACTGACAATCATGCGCATAACCCACCGGTTGCATTTTATAGTGCTGCCAGTTTTGTAAGGTCCGATCATAAAAACCTCCGCCCATTCCCAGGCGCTGACCGTACTCATCAAAGGCGACCAGGGGGGTGATCAGGACGTCTAATCGGGAAAGGGGGAGCACGTCACGCACATCCAATTTTGGCTCATGGATCTTCAACCTGTTCATCACCAGTTCGCTTTGCGGATGGTAATTCAGGAACAGCAAATTACCGGCACTAAAGGGATGCAAAACTGGAAGATATACGCGCTTACCGGCGCGCCAGAGTTGTTCTATGAGTGGCTGGGTGTCGAGTTCGCCATCAAAAGAGAGGAATACAGCGACCGTATGTGCCATCACCACCGGGGGATAAGTCATCATCCGGGTAGCGGCTTGTTGACCCATTTCCTGCTGTTGTTCCGGCGTTAACGCACGACGACGTTGCCGAATCATTTTGCGGATTTCTTGTCGGGATAATATCAGTGGGAGTTCTGGTAGTTGCGTCATGGCTGGTGCCAGATAAGAAGGGAATCTCCGAGATGCCGCCGCAGGCTGTAACCCTTGAACCCTTGGTTCAAGGTGAATGTGTCGTCGCAGTTTTAAGGCTTCTCGGACGGACCGAGCATGCTCACCAACCGCGGAGCGCCACATTCTTGTGGTATGAAATATCGGCTCAGGGGACTGGCCCGCTTGCGAACATCTCAGAGAAATTTTGTCTTCACGGTTACTCTACCACAGTAAACCGAAAAGTGTCATTCAAAGTTTTGGTTAGTTTTTTCGGTGATGCGACCTTGTTCAAGTAACGCTTGTTCTATGGTCTGCTGCAGCATCCGAATACGCTGTTCCATACTTGCCGCGTAGTCACGAGTCTTCGCTTTTTCTTGCGCTAACTCATAGCTGATATTCAATGCGGCAATGAAGACCAACTGTTCAGTATTTGTGACTCTAGTGCGTTCTTTCAGATCTTGCAACCGTTGGTTCAGATCGTCCGCTGCCTGATTCAACGCATCCCTTTGGTCAGGCGGGCAGTTCACACGCAGTGAACGGCCAAAAATTTGGATATCGACGGGTTGTGCAGACATGCCACCTTCCTGCTGATTGACTGCGCTGCCTTCGTCTTTAGACCCATGGTCTGCGAAGGGGCGACACTATAGCTACCCTGATGAGAAGAGACAAGCCCTTTTCTGGTCCACCAGGGCCCAAAGTGGTAGCATATCATGAATATTCCTCCCTTTGACGACGAATGCTTATGTCTATACAGAACGAAATGCCTGGTTACAACGAAATGAACCAGTATCTGAACCAACAAGGGACGGGTCTGACCCCAGCTGAGATGCATGGTTTAATCAGCGGGATGATATGTGGCGGTAACGATGACAGCTCATGGCTACCGCTACTTCACGACCTGACGAACGAAGGCATGGCTTTCGGTCATGAGCTGGCACAGGCACTGCGTAAAATGCACTCTGCCACCAGCGATGCCCTGCAGGATGACGGCTTCCTTTTTCAGCTTTATCTGCCTGATGGCGATGATGTCAGCGTTTTCGCTCGGGCTGATGCATTGGCAGGTTGGGTCAATCACTTCCTGCTTGGTCTTGGCGTTACGCAACCGAAGCTGGATAAAGTGACCGGCGAAACCGGTGAAGCTATCGACGATCTGCGTAACATTGCGCAACTGGGTTACGACGAAGACGAAGATCAGGAAGAGCTTGAAATGTCGCTTGAAGAGATCATCGAATACGTTCGTGTTGCCGCGCTGTTATGCCACGACACCTTTACTCATCCGCAACCGACCGCGCCAAAAGTACAAAAACCGACTCTACACTAAAAACAAAAAACGTAAGGAGAGTGTTATGAGTGAGATATCCCGGCAAGAGTTTCAGCGTCGCCGTCAGGCCCTGGTGGAGCAAATGCAACCCGGCAGCGCCGCGCTGATTTTTGCTGCACCAGAAGTAACACGTAGCGCCGACAGCGAATACCCCTATCGTCAGAACAGTGACTTCTGGTACTTCACCGGCTTTAACGAACCGGAAGCGGTGCTGGTGCTGATTAAAAGCGATGACACTCATAACCACAGCGTTCTGTTTAACCGCGTTCGCGACCTGACGGCGGAGATCTGGTTTGGCCGTCGCTTAGGCCAGGATGCCGCGCCAGAGAAACTGGGCGTTGACCGCGCACTGGCATTCAGCGAAATCAATCAGCAACTTTATCAACTACTTAACGGCCTGGATGTGGTTTACCATGCCCAGGGCGAATATGCATATGCTGATGAAATCGTGAACAGTGCGCTGGAAAAACTGCGTAAAGGTTCGCGGCAAAATCTCACCGCACCGGCAACGATGATCGACTGGCGTCCTGTTGTTCATGAAATGCGCCTGTTCAAATCGCCAGAAGAGATTGCCGTACTCCGCCGCGCGGGAGAAATCACCGCCATGGCACATACCCGGGCGATGGAAAAATGCCGTCCGGGAATGTTCGAGTACCATCTGGAAGGCGAAATTCACCACGAATTTAACCGCCACGGTGCGCGCTATCCGTCCTATAACACCATTGTCGGCAGCGGTGAAAACGGCTGCATTCTGCACTACACCGAAAACGAGTGTGAAATGCGCGACGGCGACCTGGTGTTGATTGACGCGGGTTGCGAATACAAAGGTTACGCTGGCGATATTACCCGCACCTTCCCGGTCAACGGCAAATTCACCCAGGCCCAGCGTGAAATCTACGACATTGTGCTGGAGTCTCTCGAAACCAGCCTGCGCCTGTATCGTCCGGGAACTTCCATTCTGGAAGTCACTGGTGAAGTGGTGCGCATCATGGTTAGCGGCCTGGTAAAACTCGGCATCCTGAAAGGTGATGTTGATGAACTGATCGCTCAGAACGCCCATCGTCCTTTCTTTATGCATGGCCTTAGCCACTGGTTAGGACTGGATGTCCATGACGTTGGCGTTTATGGTCAGGATCGCTCGCGCATTCTGGAACCGGGGATGGTACTGACCGTAGAGCCTGGTCTGTATATCGCGCCGGATGCGGATGTGCCAGAACAATATCGCGGTATCGGCATTCGTATTGAAGACGACATTGTGATTACCGAAACCGGTAACGAAAACCTCACCGCCAGCGTGGTGAAAAAGCCGGAAGAAATCGAAGCGTTGATGGCTGCTGCGAGAAAGCAATGAGCGTAATCATCGTCGGTGGCGGCATGGCGGGCGCGACGCTGGCGCTGGCTATTTCCCGGTTAAGTCACGGGGCGCTGCCGGTACATTTGATTGAAGCGACTGCGCCAGAGTCACATGCTCATCCGGGCTTTGATGGACGAGCGATAGCGCTGGCGGCGGGTACCTGTCAGCAACTGGCGCGCATCGGCGTCTGGCAATCTCTGGCGGATTGCGCAACTGCCATCACCACCGTGCATGTCAGCGATCGTGGTCACGCTGGATTTGTCACCCTCGCCGCAGAAGATTACCAACTGGCGGCGCTGGGACAGGTTGTCGAATTGCACAATGTCGGGCAACGGCTGTTTGCATTGCTGCGTAAAGCACCTGGCGTAACGCTGCATTGCCCTGATCGCGTGGCTAACGTTGCCCGTACTCAGAGTCACGTTGAAGTGACGCTGGAGAGTGGCGAGACGCTGACGGGCCGCGTGCTGGTAGCCGCTGATGGCACCCATTCAGCGTTAGCCACCGCGTGCGGCGTTGACTGGCAGCAGGAGCCTTACGAACAACTGGCAGTGATTGCCAACGTTGCTACTTCTGTTGCGCACGAAGGCCGCGCTTTTGAACGCTTCACGCAACATGGCCCGCTGGCGATGTTGCCGATGTCTGACGGACGCTGTTCGCTGGTCTGGTGTCATCCACTGGAACGGCGCGAAGAGGTGCTGTCGTGGAGTGACGAGAAGTTTTGCCGTGAGCTCCAGTCGGCCTTTGGCTGGCGACTTGGAAAAATTACCCACGCCGGTAAACGCAGTGCTTATCCGCTGGCGTTAACCCGCGCCGCCAGAGCTATTACCCATCGTACCGTGCTGGTGGGCAATGCGGCGCAAACCCTGCACCCGATTGCCGGGCAAGGGTTCAACCTCGGTATGCGAGATGTGATGAGTCTTGCGGAAACCCTGACTCAGGCGCAGGAGCGCGGAGAAGACATGGGGGATTACGGCGTATTGTGCCGTTATCAGCAGCGTCGACAGAGCGATCGCGAAGCAACCATCGGCGTCACGGACAGCCTGGTACATCTTTTTGCCAACCGTTGGGCACCGCTGGTTGTCGGGCGCAACATCGGACTGATGACGATGGAATTATTCACCCCGGCACGCGATGTGCTGGCGCAGCGCACCCTCGGTTGGGTGGCGCGTTGAAGGCGGTTTTAAGGAATAAACAATGCAAAGTGTTGATGTAGCCATTGTTGGTGGCGGCATGGTGGGGCTGGCGGTTGCCTGCGGCTTACAGGGGAGCGGCTTACGCGTTGCCGTACTGGAGCAGCGCGTACCGGAACCTCTGGCGGCGGATGCACCACCACAACTGCGCGTTTCGGCTATCAATGCCGCCAGCGAAAAATTACTCACCCGTCTTGGCGTCTGGCAGGACATTCTCTCTCGTAGGGCCAGTTGTTATCACGGTATGGAAGTGTGGGACAAAGACAGTTTTGGTCACATTTCGTTTGACGATCAAAGCATGGGCTATAGCCATCTTGGGCATATCGTTGAAAACTCAGTGATTCACTACGCGCTGTGGAACAAAGCGCAGCAGTCGTCAGATATCACTCTGTTGGCCCCCGCAGAATTACAGCAGGTCGCCTGGGGAGAAAATGAAACTTTCCTGACGCTGAAAGATGGCAGCATGTTAACGGCGCGTCTGGTGATTGGCGCGGACGGTGCTAATTCCTGGTTGCGCAACAAAGCAGATATTCCGCTGACTTTCTGGGATTATCAGCATCACGCGCTGGTAGCGACCATTCGCACGGAAGAACCGCATGATGCGGTGGCGCGGCAGGTTTTCCATGGCGAAGGCATTCTGGCCTTTTTACCGCTTAGCGATCCGTATCTTTGCTCAATTGTCTGGTCACTGTCGCCAGAGGAAGCGCAGCGGATGCAGCAGGCAAGTGAAGATGAATTTAATCGCGCGTTAAATATCGCTTTTGATAATCGCCTGGGCTTATGCAAGGTTGAGAGCGCGCGTCAGGTGTTCCCACTGACGGGGCGTTATGCGCGCCAGTTTGCCGCGCACCGTCTGGTGCTGGTGGGCGACGCCGCGCATACCATTCACCCGCTGGCGGGGCAGGGAGTAAATCTCGGCTTTATGGATGCTGCAGAGCTGATTGCTGAACTGAAACGGTTGCATCGTCAGGGGAAAGACATCGGGCAGTACATTTACCTGCGCCGGTATGAGCGTAGCCGCAAGCACAGTGCGGCGCTGATGCTGGCTGGTATGCAGGGATTCCGCGATCTGTTTTCCGGTACCAATCCGGCGAAAAAACTGCTGCGTGATATTGGTTTGAAACTGGCCGACACGCTTCCTGGCGTTAAACCACAACTTATCCGCCAGGCAATGGGATTAAACGATTTGCCTGAATGGCTGCGTTAAAAATTTCTCTTCTGCTGTTTATTTGATACCCATCACACTTTCATCTCCCGGTTTTTTCGCCGGGAGATTTTCCTCATTTGAAATAAACTAATTTCACCTCCGTTTTCGCATTATATTTTCTAATGTCATTGTTTTTTGATTTAGTGTTTTTTGACATTTTTTTAGCTCTTAATATTGCCTTATTCAAATTAGCTTTCTAATGGCATCATCTTTATATAGAAACTGGTGTGTTTTTTGGTTTTTTATTCTGTCGCGATTTTGGCGTTTTTTAACCATAAGCTAATGTGATGATCAATTTTACCTTATGGTTAACAGTCTGTTTCGGTGGTAAGTTCAGGCAAAAGAGAACGATTGCGTTGGGGACCGGGAGTGGCTCCGATGCTGGGTTTCGTGGTGATAATTTCACCATGAAAAGTTGTCAGCCCCGCTTATTCAATGAGGACAAGATGGCACAACAGACTCCTTTGTACGAACAACACACGCTTTGCGGCGCTCGCATGGTGGATTTCCACGGCTGGATGATGCCGCTGCATTACGGTTCGCAAATCGACGAACATCATGCGGTACGTACCGATGCCGGAATGTTTGATGTGTCACATATGACCATCGTCGATCTTCGCGGCAGCCGCACCCGGGAGTTTCTGCGTTATCTGCTGGCGAACGATGTGGCGAAGCTCACCAAAAGCGGCAAAGCCCTTTACTCGGGGATGTTGAATGCCTCTGGCGGTGTGATAGATGACCTCATCGTCTACTACTTTACTGAAGATTTCTTCCGCCTCGTTGTTAACTCCGCCACCCGCGAAAAAGACCTCTCCTGGATTACCCAACACGCTGAACCTTTCGGCATCGAAATTACCGTTCGTGATGACCTTTCCATGATTGCCGTGCAAGGGCCGAATGCGCAGGCAAAAGCTGCCACACTGTTTAATGACGCCCAGCGTCAGGCGGTGGAAGGGATGAAACCGTTCTTTGGCGTGCAGGCGGGCGATCTGTTTATTGCCACCACTGGTTATACCGGTGAAGCGGGCTATGAAATTGCGCTGCCCAATGAAAAAGCGGCCGATTTCTGGCGTGCGCTGGTGGAAGCGGGTGTTAAGCCATGTGGCTTGGGCGCGCGTGACACGCTGCGTCTGGAAGCGGGCATGAATCTTTATGGTCAGGAGATGGACGAAACCATCTCTCCTTTAGCCGCCAACATGGGCTGGACTATCGCCTGGGAACCGGCAGATCGTGACTTTATCGGTCGTGAAGCCCTGGAAGTGCAGCGTGAGCATGGTACAGAAAAACTGGTTGGTCTGGTGATGACCGAAAAAGGCGTGCTGCGTAATGAACTGCCGGTACGCTTTACCGATGCGCAGGGCAACCAGCATGAAGGCATTATCACCAGCGGTACTTTCTCCCCGACGCTGGGTTACAGCATTGCGCTGGCGCGCGTGCCGGAAGGTATTGGCGAAACGGCGATTGTGCAAATTCGCAACCGTGAAATGCCGGTTAAAGTGACAAAACCTGTTTTTGTGCGTAACGGCAAAGCCGTCGCGTGATTTACTTTTTTGGAGATTGATTGATGAGCAACGTACCAGCAGAACTGAAATACAGCAAAGAACACGAATGGCTGCGTAAAGAAGCCGACGGCACTTACACCGTTGGTATTACCGAACATGCTCAGGAGCTGTTAGGCGATATGGTGTTTGTTGACCTGCCGGAAGTGGGCGCAACGGTTAGCGCGGGCGATGACTGCGCGGTTGCCGAATCAGTAAAAGCGGCGTCAGACATTTATGCGCCAGTAAGCGGTGAAATCGTGGCGGTAAACGACGCACTGAGCGATTCCCCGGAACTGGTGAACAGCGAACCGTATGCAGGCGGCTGGATCTTTAAAATCAAAGCCAGCGATGAAAGCGAACTGGAATCACTGCTGGATGCGACCGCATACGAAGCATTGTTAGAAGACGAGTAACGGCTTTATTCCTCTTCTGCGGGAGAGGATCAGGGTGAGGAAAATTTATGCCTCACCCTCACTCTCTTCGTAAGGAGAGAGGTTCACAATTCACTGCACGTTTCAGGAACCATCGCTCATGACACAGACGTTAAGCCAGCTTGAAAACAGCGGCGCTTTTATTGAACGCCATATCGGACCGGACGCCGCGCAACAGCAAGAAATGCTGAATGCCGTTGGTGCACAATCGTTAAACGCGCTGACCGGCCAGATTGTGCCGAAAGATATTCAGCTTGCGACACCACCGCAGGTTGGCGCACCGGCGACCGAATACGCCGCACTGGCAGAACTCAAGGCTATTGCCAGTCGCAATAAACGCTTCACGTCTTACATCGGCATGGGTTACACCGCCGTGCAGCTACCGCCGGTTATCCTGCGTAACATGCTGGAAAATCCGGGCTGGTATACCGCGTACACTCCGTATCAACCTGAAGTCTCCCAGGGCCGCCTTGAAGCACTGCTCAACTTCCAGCAGGTAACGCTGGATTTGACTGGACTGGATATGGCCTCTGCTTCTCTTCTGGACGAGGCCACCGCTGCCGCCGAAGCAATGGCGATGGCGAAACGCGTCAGCAAACTGAAAAATGCCAACCGCTTCTTCGTGGCTTCCGATGTGCATCCGCAAACGCTGGATGTGGTCCGTACTCGTGCCGAAACCTTTGGTTTTGAAGTGATTGTCGATGACGCGCAAAAAGTGCTCGACCATCAGGACGTCTTCGGCGTGCTGTTACAGCAGGTAGGCACTACCGGTGAAATTCACGACTACACTGCGCTTATTAGCGAACTGAAATCACGCAAAATTGTGGTCAGCGTTGCCGCCGATATTATGGCGCTGGTGCTGTTAACTGCGCCGGGTAAACAGGGCGCGGATATTGTTTTTGGTTCGGCGCAACGCTTCGGCGTGCCGATGGGCTACGGTGGCCCACACGCGGCATTCTTTGCGGCGAAAGATGAATACAAACGCTCAATGCCGGGCCGTATTATCGGTGTATCGAAAGATGCAGCTGGCAACACCGCTCTGCGCATGGCGATGCAGACTCGCGAGCAACATATTCGTCGTGAGAAAGCGAACTCCAACATTTGTACTTCCCAGGTACTGCTGGCAAACATCGCCAGCCTGTATGCCGTTTATCACGGCCCGGTTGGCCTGAAACGTATCGCTAACCGCATTCACCGTCTGACCGATATCCTGGCGGCAGGCCTGCAACAAAAAGGTCTGAAGCTGCGCCATGCGCACTATTTCGACACTCTGTGTGTGGAAGTGGCCGACAAGGCGGGCGTACTGACGCGTGCCGAAGCGGCTGAAATCAACCTGCGTAGCGATATCCTGAACGCGGTTGGGATCACCCTTGATGAAACCACCACGCGCGAAAACGTGATGCAGCTTTTCAGCGTACTGCTGGGGGATAACCACGGCCTGGACATCGACACGCTGGACAAAGACGTGGCTCACGACAGCCGCTCTATTCAACCTGCGATGCTGCGCGACGACGAAATCCTCACCCATCCGGTGTTTAATCGCTACCACAGCGAAACCGAAATGATGCGCTATATGCACTCGCTGGAGCGTAAAGATCTGGCGCTGAATCAGGCGATGATCCCGCTGGGTTCCTGCACCATGAAACTGAACGCCGCCGCCGAGATGATCCCAATCACCTGGCCGGAATTTGCCGAACTGCACCCGTTCTGCCCGCCGGAGCAGGCCGAAGGTTATCAGCAGATGATTGCGCAGCTGGCTGACTGGCTGGTGAAACTGACCGGTTACGACGCCGTTTGTATGCAGCCGAACTCTGGCGCACAGGGCGAATACGCGGGCCTGCTGGCGATTCGTCATTATCATGAAAGCCGCAACGAAGGGCATCGCGATATCTGCCTGATCCCGGCTTCTGCGCACGGAACTAACCCCGCTTCTGCACATATGGCAGGAATGCAGGTGGTGGTTGTGGCGTGTGATAAAAACGGCAACATCGATCTGACTGATCTGCGCGCGAAAGCGGAACAGGCGGGCGATAACCTCTCCTGTATCATGGTGACTTATCCTTCTACCCACGGCGTGTATGAAGAAACGATCCGTGAAGTGTGTGAAGTCGTGCATCAGTTCGGCGGTCAGGTTTACCTTGATGGCGCGAACATGAACGCCCAGGTTGGCATCACCTCGCCGGGCTTTATTGGCGCGGACGTTTCGCACCTCAACCTGCATAAAACTTTCTGCATTCCGCACGGCGGTGGTGGTCCGGGTATGGGACCGATCGGTGTGAAAGCGCATCTGGCACCGTTTGTACCGGGTCATAGCGTGGTGCAAATCGAAGGCATGTTAACCCGTCAGGGCGCAGTTTCTGCGGCACCGTTCGGTAGCGCCTCTATCCTGCCAATCAGCTGGATGTACATCCGCATGATGGGCGCAGAAGGGCTGAAAAAAGCAAGCCAGGTGGCAATCCTCAACGCCAACTATATTGCCAGCCGCCTGCAGGATGCCTTCCCGGTGCTGTATACCGGTCGCGACGGTCGCGTGGCGCACGAATGTATTCTCGATATTCGCCCGCTGAAAGAAGAAACCGGCATCAGCGAGCTGGATATTGCCAAGCGCCTGATCGACTACGGTTTCCACGCGCCGACGATGTCGTTCCCGGTGGCGGGTACGCTGATGGTTGAACCGACTGAATCTGAAAGCAAAGTGGAACTGGATCGCTTTATCGACGCGATGCTGGCTATCCGCGCAGAAATCGACCAGGTTAAAGCCGGTGTCTGGCCGCTGGAAGATAACCCGCTGGTGAACGCGCCGCACATTCAGAACGAACTGGTCGCCGAGTGGGCGCATCCGTACAGCCGTGAAGTTGCAGTATTCCCGGCAGGTGTGGCAGACAAATACTGGCCGACGGTGAAACGTCTGGATGATGTTTACGGCGACCGTAACCTGTTCTGCTCCTGCGTACCGATTAGCGAATACCAGTAATTCACTGATTCGACTATCTTCTAAAGGCGCTTCGGCGCCTTTTTAGTCAGATGACAAAGTACAAAAGCGCTCAGACAGTCCCCTCACCCCTTTGGGGAGAGGGTTAGGGTGAGGGGAACAGGCCGGCACTGGCGCGAATATTTACCCTCACCCCGGCCCTCTCCCTGAAAGGGCGAGGGGAAAAGCGTGCCAACATTGAAGATTGAGCCAGTTTGTTAGCAATCTCAAAGATACGTCAACGAATTAATTTTTCTCGGAAAAACAAATGGCTATAGCACTTGTGACCGGTGGCAGTCGCGGCATCGGGCGGGCAACTGCATTACTGTTGGCGAAAGAAGAGTATACGGTGGCGGTTAATTATCAACAAAACCTCCATGCGGCGCAGGAAGTGGTGAACTTAATCACGCAAGCCGGTGGCAAGGCATTCGTGCTCCAGGCGGATATCAGCGACGAAAATCAGGTCATCGCAATGTTTACAGCAATCGATCAGCACGATGAACCGCTAGCAGCGCTGGTCAATAACGCCGGGATCTTGTTTACCCAGTGCACCGTTGAAAACCTTACCGCAGAGCGAATCAACCGAGTACTTTCCACCAACGTGACGGGATATTTTCTCTGCTGCCGCGAGGCGGTAAAACGCATGGCGCTTAAAAATGGTGGCAGTGGCGGCGCTATCGTCAATGTCTCTTCGGTGGCCTCACGGTTGGGTTCGCCAGGGGAATATGTTGATTACGCGGCATCGAAAGGGGCGATTGATACGTTAACCACCGGACTATCGCTGGAAGTCGCCGCGCAGGGGATCCGCGTTAACTGCGTGCGGCCAGGGTTTATTTATACCGAAATGCACGCCAGCGGCGGCGAGCCTGGACGCGTCGATCGCGTTAAGTCGAACATCCCCATGCAGCGTGGTGGACAGGCAGAAGAGGTCGCGCAGGCCATTGTCTGGCTACTAAGTGATAAAGCCTCTTACGTCACGGGAAGTTTTATCGATTTGGCGGGCGGGAAATAAAACAGGGAAGTTGTCTGACCGGATGCAACAAGTATTGCATCCGGTACTTCATCGACTTAAAGCTTCTCGCCGTTGCTGGCAATCACCTCTTTGTACCAGTTAAAGCTCTTCTTACGTGAACGCGACATATCGCCAGTACCGTCGTCATGTTTATTCACATAGATAAAGCCGTAGCGTTTGCTGTACTGCCCGGTAGTGAATGACACGCAGTCGATGCAGCCCCACGGTGTGTAGCCCATCAGATCCACACCATCGTAAGTCACTGCTTTTTTCATCTCTTCAATATGGGCGCGCAGGTAGTCAATGCGGTAGTCGTCGTTGATGCTGCCATCTTCTTCCACTTTGTCGTAAGCGCCAAAACCGTTTTCGACAATAAACAGCGGCCTCTGATAACGCTCATACAGTTCGCAAAGGGCATAGCGCAGACCTACTGGATCAATCTGCCAGCCCCAGTCAGACGCTTTAACATACGGGTTCGGTACGCTGCCTTCAAAACCAGAGATCGCATCGCCGGTGCCGCCTTCGGCCTTCACTGCGTTGGTCATGTAATAGCTGAAACCAAGATAATCGCAGGTGCCTTCACGCAGTACATCCAGATCGCCATCTTCCATTTTGATGTTAAATCCGCGACGCTCCCACTCGTTCAACACATAGGACGGGTAATAGCCGCGTAGCTGCACATCGGTAAAGACGTAGCGTTCGCGCATCGACTCCTGAGCGAACATCACATCGTCCGGGTTACAGGAGTAGGGATAGAGCGGCACCATCGCCAGCATACAGCCGACTTTCATCTCCGGGTTAATGCGACGCGCGGCTTTCACTGCCAGGGCGCTGGCGACAAACTGGTGATGCAGCACCTGGTACATCGTCTCTTCCGGGTTGTCATGCTCGGTATACACCACGCCGGAGCAGCAGTAACCAAACAGCGGCGCACGCCAGTTACGCTGGTTGTTTATTTCGTTGAAGGTCATCCAGTATTTGACTTTATGCTTGTAGCGTTCGAATACCACTTCCGCGAAACGGACAAAGAAATCAACGACTTTACGGTTGGTCCAGCTACCGTATTGCTGCACCAGATGCAGCGGCATTTCAAAGTGGGAGAGGGTTATCACCGGTTCGATGTTGTATTTCAGCAGTTCATCGAACATATCATCGTAGAACTTCAGCCCTTCTTCGTTTGGCTGAGCTTCATCACCTTTTGGAAAAATACGCGTCCAGGCGATGGAAGTCCGAAAACATTTGAAGCCCATTTCGGCAAATAGCTTGATGTCTTCCTTGTAGTGACCATAAAAATCAACGGCTTCATGGTTTGGATAGTATTTGCCTGGCAAGACTTCTTTGGTGATTTCGCGCGGCACGCCGTGTGCGCCACCGGTCAGAACGTCACAAATGCTCGGCCCTTTGCCGCCTTTGTTCCAGCCGCCTTCGACCTGATGAGCGGCAACTGCGCCGCCCCATAAGAAATCTTTCGGTAAGGTGAGTTTTTTCACTATCATAGGCTCCAGATGAGTCAATTCTTACAGGAAATAGTACCATGCAGCCAAACGACATCACTTTTTTTCAACGTTTCCAGGATGACATTCTGGCTGGGCGTAAAACCATCACCATCCGCGACGAGTCTGAATCGCACTTCAAAACGGGTGATGTGCTTCGTGTCGGGCGTTTTGAAGATGACGGTTATTTTTGCACGATTGAAGTCACCGCAACCTCAACCGTAACGCTGGATACGCTGACGGAAAAACATGCAGAGCAGGAAAATATGACCCTGACTGAACTGATAAAGGTCATTGCCGACATCTATCCCGGTCAGACACAGTTTTATGTGATTGAATTTAAATGTCTTTAAATTGAACTCACGCCTGTTAGTTGAAATTTCGCATTTAATTTCATGATTTTTAGGAGATTAGTCTCAAATCAGAATTTATTTTAGCTAACAGGTGTTCACTGGAACTATTCTCAGTTACGCTGGAGAGGTATACATGTGCGTGTACGTTTCTCCGGAGTAAGTTATGGTTCAGAAGCCCCTCATTAAGCAGGGATATTCGCTGGCAGAGGAAATTGCCAACAGCGTCAGTCACGGCATTGGGTTGGTGTTTGGTATCGTTGGGCTGGTGTTGCTACTGGTTCAGGCGGTGGATCTCAATGCCAGCGCCACAGCGATAACCAGTTACAGCCTCTATGGCGGCAGTATGATCCTGCTGTTCCTCGCTTCGACGCTCTATCACGCCATTCCTCATCAACGGGCAAAAATGTGGCTGAAGAAATTTGACCATTGCGCTATTTACCTGTTGATTGCCGGAACCTACACGCCGTTTTTGCTGGTGGGGCTGGATTCTCCGTTAGCGCGCGGGTTGATGATTGTTATCTGGAGCCTGGCATTGCTGGGTATTCTGTTTAAACTGACCATCGCGCACCGATTCAAAATTTTATCTCTGGTGACCTATCTGGCGATGGGCTGGCTGTCGCTGGTGGTAATTTATGAAATGGCAGTTAAGCTCGCGGCGGGCAGCGTTACCTTACTGGCGGTAGGCGGCGTGGTTTATTCGCTCGGGGTGATTTTCTACGTCTGCAAACGCATTCCATACAACCATGCCATCTGGCACGGCTTCGTGCTCGGCGGTAGTGTGTGCCACTTTCTGGCGATCTATTTGTATATTGGGCAGGCGTAATGGGTATGCCTTTGTAGGCCTGATAAGACGCGCCAGCGTCGCATCAGGCATCGGAGCACAACTGCCGGATTCGGCGTGAACGCCTTATCCGATCTACGGGCCTCGTCCCTGTTGTGATAAAGGCATCAAATCCCAGACATGATAAGACGCGCCAGCGTCGCATCAGGCGATAAATGCCTGATGCGATAAAGAGATTTACTCTTCGAGCGAATACGGCAGCGGCTCGATATGCAATGTATTCGCATCGTCGCGTACGCGGAAGATGCTATCCGGTTCCATATCGTTATTCATGACGACCTGTACCACGACCTGACCATCTTCCAGTTTTACCGCAGCCAGCACCGTACCGGTACGACGCCAGTTCTCGCCCATTTTCAGCTCTAAGTCTTCACCAGCTTCCGGCAGTCGGCTGGCGCTACCTGCCAGCAACCAGAGCGCACGTTTATTGGCACCACGGAATTTTGCTCGCGCCACCATCTCTTGTCCGGTATAACAGCCTTTCTTAAAGCTGATACCGCCCAGCGCCTGGAGATTGGTCGCCTGTGGGATAAACTGCCCGCTGTTGGCGGCATCAATCACCGGGAAACCCGCTTCAATGTTTAATGCCAGCCACTGTTGGCTATTGTTCAGTTCCGCTTCACCGCGCAGTTTATCGGTCAGCATATTAGCAGTAGCTTCATCGGTTACGATCAGGAAACGTTCTGCCGGGTGTTCAAACCATAGCAAAGTGGTCGCGCCTTCTTTGACTACCTGTTTTTCTTTCGAAGGCAGTTCGCTAAAGAGATTTGCCAGCGCGGCGCGCGCCTGAAAACCGGCAACACCAAGCAGCACACGCTCGTCGTCTGGCGCGATGGTCACTTTAGAGAATACCGCATATTTTTTCAGTTCAGTCAGCTGCGGTTCACGCACGCTGCGCCGTTCAATCCATGCAAAGCCATCGCCGTCGCGGAACAGACGTAAATTGCTCCACATTTTACCTTTGGCGTCGCAATGGGCGGCGAGCAGGTGCTGATCTTCTGCCATCTGGCTGACATCTGCTGTCACCTGACCCTGCATATATTTTTCGCTGTCCGCGCCAGTAATGGTGGCAAGCGCCCAGTCATCAAGCGTCATCAGCGTCAGCGGTAAACGGGCAGAAGCCGTAGGCTGACGGGGAGGAAAAGGTGTAAAAGCCATAATAGAGTCCTGAGTTGCTTAACGGCGTATTAATGACTAATGGTAAAAGAGCTATGAGGCAATGCAAGTGCTTTCACTACGCGATCTGTGCCTTCTGCGAGGCGACTTCCAAAAAAATGAAGCCATTGAATTGTTGTGAATTAATTTCGCGATCGCGATGGTGTTTACTGATATTCCCGTAAAAGAAGGCGAAAAACACGTTACAATAGCCGGGTACTGGATTTTCGTGAGACAGGAAGAAGATGGACATTAACAACAAAGCCCGCATTCATTGGGCATGCCGCCGTGGTATGCGCGAACTCGATATTTCAATCATGCCGTTTTTCGAACATGAGTACGACAGCTTAAGCGATGACGAAAAACGCATCTTTATTCGTCTGCTGGAATGTGACGATCCGGACCTGTTTAACTGGCTGATGAATCACGGTAAACCGGCCGATGCAGAACTGGAAATGATGGTCCGACTCATCCAGACACGGAACCGGGAACGTGGTCCTGTGGCAATCTGATTTGCGCGTCTCCTGGCGCGCACAGTGGCTTTCCTTGCTGATTCATGGGCTGGTTGCCGCTGTTATTTTACTCATGCCCTGGCCACTCAGTTACACCCCGTTATGGATGGTGTTACTTTCGCTGGTGGTGTTTGATTGCGTTCGCAGCCAGCGGCGTATTAATGCTCGCCAGGGGGAAATTCGCTTGTTGATGGACGGGCGTTTGCGTTGGCAAGGGCAGGAGTGGAGCATCGTCAAAGCACCGTGGATGATTAAGAGCGGCATGATGCTGCGTTTACGTTCTGATGGCGGTAAACGGCAACATTTATGGCTGGCAGCCGACAGCATGGACGAAGCTGAATGGCGGGATTTACGGCGGATTTTGTTGCAACAAGAGACGCAAAGATAAAGATGACGGCAAAGCATATGCGCTAAGCCGTCAGTGAGATCAAGCGTAATGCTCTGCCATTTCGTTGAGGATTTGCTCGCACCAGCTCTGAATACGCTCGTCGCTAAGGTCATACTGGTTAGTTTCATCCAGCGCCAGACCCACGAACAGTTGCCCGTCAGCAATCACCGGTTTCGGGCTGGTAAATTCATATCCTTCCGTTGGCCAGTAGCCGACGAACTTCACGCCTTTGGTCGAGAGTTTGTCATGCAGCATACCGAGCGCATCGAGGAACCACTCGCCGTATCCCAGTTGATCGCCAAGCCCATACAGCGCAACAATTTTACCTTCAAGGTTCAGGTCGTCGAGCTGATCCCAGACGGCTTCCCAGTCTTCCTGGATTTCACCAAAATCCCAGGTCGGGATACCCAGAATGAGCACATCGTACTGCTCCATTAATTTCGGGGAGTCGTCCTTGAGGTTATGTAAGGTCACCAGTTCTGGGCCGATAATATCGCGGATTTTTTCTGCCGCCATTTCGGTGTAACAGGTGCTGGAACCGTAAAAAAGACCCATATTCATAACGTAAGCTTCTCGATTCTGCTGTGGCTTTTGCAGCTAGTGTATCAGAATCGCTTTAGTCACGGCACAATAAGGCATAATGGATCAAATGAGTGACCATAAGGGGCGCAAGTGAAACAGGATCTGGCACGCATCGAGCAGTTTCTTGATGCTCTGTGGCTGGAAAAAAATCTGGCTGAAAATACGTTGAACGCTTACCGTCGCGATCTGTCAATGATGGTGGAGTGGTTGCATCACCGCGGGTTGACGCTGGCGACGGCGCAAAGTGACGATTTGCAGGCATTACTGGCAGAACGGCTGGAGGGCGGGTATAAAGCCACCAGCTCAGCGCGTTTGCTGAGTGCAGTGCGCCGATTGTTCCAGTATCTTTATCGCGAAAAGTTTCGTGAAGACGATCCCAGTGCGCATCTCGCTTCACCGAAATTGCCACAGCGTTTGCCAAAAGATTTAAGCGAAGCGCAGGTCGAACGTTTATTACAGGCACCATTAATTGATCAGCCACTGGAGCTACGCGATAAAGCCATGCTTGAAGTGTTGTATGCTACTGGGCTGCGTGTCTCTGAACTGGTCGGACTGACAATGAGTGATATCAGCCTGCGTCAGGGCGTAGTGCGGGTCATTGGTAAAGGCAACAAAGAGCGCCTGGTGCCGTTAGGTGAAGAGGCGGTTTACTGGCTGGAAACGTATCTCGAGCATGGGCGACCGTGGTTGTTGAACGGTGTCTCTATTGATGTGTTGTTCCCCAGCCAGCGTGCGCAGCAGATGACGCGACAGACCTTCTGGCACCGCATTAAACATTATGCCGTGCTGGCGGGTATCGACAGCGAAAAGCTGTCACCGCATGTGTTGCGTCACGCTTTTGCCACCCATTTATTAAATCATGGTGCGGATTTACGCGTGGTGCAGATGCTACTGGGCCACAGCGACCTCTCCACCACGCAAATTTATACGCATGTCGCTACCGAGCGTCTGCGGCAACTTCATCAACAGCATCACCCGCGGACGTGATGTCTGAAAAGAACGGGAAGATTTATGAAGAAAGGTTTTATGTTGTTTACTTTGTTAGCGGCGTTTTCAGGTTTTGCTCAGGCTGATGACGCGGCAATTCAACAAACGTTAGCCAAAATGGGCATCAAAAGCAGCGATATTCAGCCCGCGCCCGTAGCTGGCATGAAGACAGTTCTGACTAACAGCGGCGTGTTGTACATCACCGATGATGGTAAACATATCATTCAGGGGCCAATGTATGACGTTAGCGGCACGGCTCCGGTCAATGTCACCAATAAGATGCTGTTAAAGCAGTTGAATGCGCTTGAAAAAGAGATGATCGTTTATAAAGCGCCGCAGGAAAAACACGTCATCACCGTGTTTACTGATATTACCTGTGGTTACTGCCACAAACTGCATGAGCAAATGGCAGACTATAACGCGCTGGGGATCACCGTGCGTTATCTTGCTTTCCCGCGCCAGGGGCTGGACAGCGATGCAGAGAAAGAAATGAAAGCTATCTGGTGTGCGAAAGATAAAAACAAAGCGTTTGATGATGTGATGGCAGGTAAAAGCGTCGCACCAGCCAGCTGCGACGTGGATATTGCCGACCATTACGTACTTGGCGTCCAGCTTGGCGTTAGCGGTACTCCGGCAGTTGTGCTGAGCAATGGCACACTTGTTCCGGGTTACCAGCCGCCGAAAGAGATGAAAGAATTCCTCGACGAACACCAAAAAATGACCAGCGGTAAATAATTCGCGTGAAACAACAGATACAACTTCGTCGCCGTGAAGTCGATGAAACGGCAGACTTGCCCGCTGAATTGCCTCCCTTGCTGCGCCGTTTATACGCCAGCCGGGGCGTGCGCAGTGCGCAAGAACTGGAACGCAGTGTTAAAGGTATGTTGCCCTGGCAGCAACTGAGCGGCGTCGAAAAGGCCGTTGAGATCCTTTACAACGCTTTTCGCGAAGGAACGCGGATTATTGTGGTCGGCGATTTTGACGCCGACGGCGCGACCAGCACGGCTCTAAGCGTGCTGGCGATGCGCTCGCTTGGTTGCAGCAATATCGACTATCTGGTACCAAACCGTTTCGAAGACGGTTACGGCTTAAGCCCGGAAGTAGTCGATCAGGCCCATGCCCGTGGCGCGCAGTTAATTGTCACGGTGGATAACGGTATTTCCTCCCATGCGGGCGTTGAACACGCTCGCTCGTTGGGCATTCCGGTTATTGTTACCGATCACCATTTGCCGGGCGAAACATTACCCGCAGCGGAAGCGATCATTAACCCTAACTTGCGCGACTGTAATTTCCCGTCGAAATCACTGGCAGGCGTGGGTGTGGCGTTTTATCTGATGCTGGCGCTGCGCACCTTTTTGCGCGATCAGGGCTGGTTTGATGAGCGTGGCATCGCAATTCCTAACCTGGCAGAACTGCTGGATCTGGTCGCGCTGGGAACAGTGGCGGACGTCGTGCCGCTGGACGCTAATAATCGCATTCTGACCTGGCAGGGGATGAGTCGCATCCGTGCCGGAAAGTGCCGTCCAGGGATTAAAGCGCTGCTGGAAGTGGCAAACCGTGATGCACAAAAACTCGCCGCCAGCGATTTAGGTTTTGCGCTGGGGCCACGTCTCAATGCTGCCGGACGACTGGACGATATGTCCGTCGGTGTGGCGCTCTTGCTGTGCGACAACATCGGCGAAGCGCGCGTGCTGGCAAATGAACTCGATGCGCTAAACCAGACGCGAAAAGAGATCGAACAAGGAATGCAAGTTGAAGCCCTGACCCTGTGCGAGAAACTGGAGCGAAGTCGCGACACGCTACCCGGCGGGCTGGCAATGTATCACCCCGAATGGCATCAGGGCGTTGTCGGTATTCTGGCTTCGCGCATCAAAGAGCGTTTTCACCGTCCGGTTATCGCCTTTGCGCCAGCAGGTGATGGTACGCTGAAAGGTTCAGGTCGCTCCATTCAGGGGCTGCATATGCGTGATGCACTGGAGCGATTAGACACACTCTACCCTGGCATGATACTGAAGTTTGGCGGTCATGCGATGGCGGCGGGTTTGTCGCTGGAAGAGGATAAATTCGAACTCTTTCAACAACGGTTTGGCGAGCTGGTTACCGAGTGGCTGGACCCTTCGCTATTGCAAGGCGAAGTGGTGTCAGACGGCCCGTTAAGCCCGGCCGAAATGACCATGGAAGTGGCGCATCTGCTGCGCGATGCTGGCCCGTGGGGGCAGATGTTCCCGGAGCCGCTGTTTGATGGTCATTTCCGTCTGCTGCAACAGCGGCTGGTGGGCGAACGTCATTTGAAAGTCATGGTCGAACCGGTCGGCGGCGGTCCGCTGCTGGATGGTATTGCTTTTAATGTCGATACCGCCCTCTGGCCGGATAACGGCGTGCGCGAAGTGCAACTGGCTTACAAGCTCGATATCAACGAGTTTCGCGGCAACCGCAGCCTGCAAATTATCATCGACAATATCTGGCCAATTTAGCGTCATCTTCTCTATAAAAAAGAGCGTGGATTGGGTACAATCCCGCTCTTATCACCGCATTTTGACTAGCTCAATAAAAGAAATCAGACCATGTTTGAAATTAATCCGGTAAATAATCGCATTCAGGACCTCACGGAACGCTCCGACGTTCTTAGGGGGTATCTTTGACTACGACGCCAAGAAAGAGCGTCTGGAAGAAGTAAACGCCGAGCTGGAACAGCCGGATGTCTGGAACGAACCCGAACGCGCACAGGCGCTGGGTAAAGAGCGTTCCTCCCTCGAAGCCGTTGTCGACACCCTCGACCAAATGAAACAGGGGCTGGAAGATGTTTCTGGTCTGCTGGAACTGGCTGTAGAAGCTGACGACGAAGAAACCTTTAACGAAGCCGTTGCTGAACTCGACGCCCTGGAAGAAAAACTGGCGCAGCTTGAGTTCCGCCGTATGTTCTCTGGCGAATATGACAGCGCCGACTGCTACCTCGATATTCAGGCGGGGTCTGGCGGTACGGAAGCACAGGACTGGGCGAGCATGCTTGAGCGTATGTATTTGCGCTGGGCAGAATCGCGTGGTTTCAAAACTGAAATCATCGAAGAGTCGGAAGGTGAAGTGGCGGGTATTAAATCCGTGACGATCAAAATCTCCGGCGATTACGCTTACGGCTGGCTGCGTACAGAAACTGGCGTTCACCGCCTGGTGCGTAAGAGCCCGTTTGACTCCGGCGGTCGTCGCCACACGTCGTTCAGCTCCGCGTTTGTTTATCCGGAAGTTGATGATGATATTGATATCGAAATCAACCCGGCGGATTTGCGCATTGACGTTTATCGCGCGTCCGGCGCGGGCGGTCAGCACGTTAACCGTACCGAATCTGCGGTGCGTATTACCCACATCCCGACCGGGATCGTGACCCAGTGCCAGAACGACCGTTCCCAGCACAAGAACAAAGACCAGGCCATGAAGCAGATGAAAGCGAAGCTTTATGAACTGGAGATGCAGAAGAAAAATGCTGAGAAACAGGCGATGGAAGATAACAAATCTGACATCGGCTGGGGCAGCCAGATTCGTTCTTATGTCCTTGATGACTCCCGCATTAAAGATCTGCGCACCGGGGTAGAAACCCGCAACACGCAGGCCGTGCTGGACGGCAGCCTGGATCAATTTATCGAAGCAAGTTTGAAAGCAGGGTTATGAGGAACCAACATGTCTGAACAACACGCACAGGGCGCTGACGCGGTAGTCGATCTTAACAATGAACTGAAAACGCGTCGTGAGAAGCTGGCGAACCTGCGTGAGCAGGGAATTGCCTTCCCGAACGATTTCCGTCGCGATCATACCTCTGACCAATTGCACGCAGAATTCGACGGTAAAGAGAACGAAGAACTGGAAGCGCTGAACATCGAAGTCGCCGTTGCTGGCCGCATGATGACCCGCCGTATTATGGGTAAAGCCTCTTTTGTTACCCTGCAGGACGTTGGCGGTCGTATTCAGCTGTACGTTGCCCGTGACGATCTTCCGGAAGGCGTTTACAACGAGCAGTTCAAAAAATGGGATCTCGGCGACATCCTCGGCGCGAAAGGTAAACTGTTCAAAACCAAAACCGGCGAACTGTCTATCCACTGCACCGAGCTGCGTCTGCTGACCAAAGCACTGCGTCCGCTGCCGGACAAATTCCACGGCTTGCAGGATCAGGAAGCGCGCTATCGTCAGCGTTATCTGGATCTCATCTCTAACGATGAATCCCGCAACACCTTTAAAGTGCGTTCGCAGATCCTCTCTGGCATTCGCCAGTTCATGGTAAATCGCGGCTTTATGGAAGTTGAAACGCCGATGATGCAGGTGATCCCAGGCGGTGCGGCTGCGCGTCCGTTTATCACCCATCATAACGCGCTGGATCTTGACATGTACCTGCGTATCGCGCCGGAACTGTACCTCAAGCGTCTGGTGGTCGGTGGCTTCGAGCGTGTATTCGAAATCAACCGTAACTTCCGTAACGAAGGTATTTCCGTACGTCATAACCCAGAGTTCACCATGATGGAACTCTATATGGCTTACGCAGATTACAAAGATCTGATCGAGCTGACCGAATCGCTGTTCCGTACTCTGGCACAGGATATTCTCGGTAAGACGGAAGTGATCTACGGCGACGTGACGCTGGACTTCGGTAAACCGTTCGAAAAACTGACCATGCGTGAAGCGATCAAGAAATATCGCCCGGAAACCGACATGGCGGATCTGGACAACTTCGACTCTGCAAAAGCGATTGCTGAATCTATCGGCATCCACGTTGAGAAGAGCTGGGGTCTGGGCCGTATCGTTACCGAGATCTTCGAAGAAGTGGCAGAAGCACATCTGATTCAGCCGACCTTCATTACTGAATATCCGGCAGAAGTTTCTCCGCTGGCGCGTCGTAACGACGTTAACCCGGAAATCACAGACCGCTTTGAGTTCTTCATTGGTGGTCGTGAAATCGGTAACGGCTTTAGCGAGCTGAATGACGCGGAAGATCAGGCGCAGCGCTTCCTGGATCAGGTTGCCGCGAAAGATGCAGGTGACGACGAAGCGATGTTCTACGATGAAGATTACGTCACCGCACTGGAACATGGCTTACCGCCGACAGCAGGTCTGGGGATTGGTATCGACCGTATGGTAATGCTGTTCACCAACAGCCATACCATCCGCGACGTTATTCTGTTCCCGGCGATGCGTCCGGTGAAATAAGCATTACGTTATGCTCATAACCCCGGCAAATGTCGGGGTTTTTTAATTGTGCTGCGCGAAAGCAGACAACAATTTTCTTGCTTCACTATTGGCTGCCTGCATCACCATCCACGGACTGAACGCCCACGGCGTGGCATCAATACCGTGTAATACATCTGCTAAATCACACCATTGATAATCCATCACTTCATCATCATTGATCTGTAACGCACTGGTCGTGCGTGCGGCAAATACCGGACACACTTCATTTTCCACAATGCCACTCGGATCGGTAGCGCGGTAGCGAAAGTCAGGATAGATAGATTCAGGAGGCGTAATTTCCACGCCAAGCTCATAACGGCAACGGCGGATCACTGCGTCTTCGTTGCTTTCTCCCAGTTGTGGGTGCCCACAAACCGAGTTAGTCCACACGCCAGGCCATGCTTTTTTGCTCAGTGCGCGGCGGGTAACTAATAATTGTCCTTTGGCATTAAACAGCCAACTGGAGAACGCGAGATGTAAGAGGGTGTCTGCCGTGTGTGCGGCATACTTTTCCAGCGTACCCGTGGGAACTCCCTGTGCATTCAATAAAATGACGTGTTCCGTTTGCATAATTTCTCACATGTAATTCTGATCACTCATCATTATAGATAATTGAAGAGTGAAATGATTAACCAAGTGAGCGTTTATCGACAACCGCCCGTTTTGAGCGGATGCCGACAGGTAAAAACCATTTAAAAAAGTAGCATCATATATTTGAAGCGACTTTCAATGGCCATTGCAACACAGTCAGAAATGACAGGAATAGAGAGAGTAAAAAGCAACAACAGACTGAATATAGCGCGCATTAAAAGATTCATATTATTCTCCATGCTCATTTTTCTTCAGCTTGCGCATCAGAAGCCACATACGTACTGTCCTGACTTTTAAATCTTTATCAGAGACGGATTCCTTCACCAGGTCAGCATGATGCTGATAGCCATTAAAGAAGACGTTCAGCACAACGGCGCTAAGGGTTGCGAGCATAATGCCGCTATGTAGCAGCGGTTGCAGTACGGCCGGTAACTTAGAAAAGAAATCGTGAGAGAGCGTCGGAGTCATGCCAACGCCGAGACTGATCGCCACAATATAGAGGTTGTAACGGTTGGTGGTGTAGTTACAGCGCGACAGAATTCGAATCCCTGTCGCCAGTACCATGCCGAACATCACCAGCCCAGCGCCGCCCAGCACAAATTGCGGAATGGAGGCGACCAGCACCGCCATTTTTGGCACCATGCCAAACAGGATTAATATAATTCCCGAAGAAATACACACCCAGCGGCTATGAACACGCGTCACGCTAACCAGGCCAACGTTTTGTGAAAATGACGTGTGGGGGAAGCTGTTAAACGTTCCGCCTATCATTGTCCCTACGCCATCGACACGCAGCCCGCGAATAATATCGTGTGAAGAGAGTTTACGACCGACTATTTCACCCAGTGCCAGGAACATCCCCATCGACTCGATAAACACGATGATTAACACGGCAGTCATGGTCAGAATGGAAACGGGATCGAAAATCGGCATACCAAACGACATCGGGGTGACAATCGCAAACCACGAGGCATCATGTAGCCCGGATAAATTGACTTCATTCATCATCCACGAAAGTAAAAAGCCAAATACAATCCCCAGTAATACGGCGACGTTGGACATAAATCCTTTCGGGTGATGCTGCCAACTTACTGATTTAGTGTATGATGGTGTTTTTGAGGTGCTCCAGTGGCTTCTGTTTCTATCAG